>DASQNB010000347.1:0-20185 GCA_035645175.1 Geodermatophilus sp. | reverse complement strand
TCACCCGCGAAGGGGTAGGGGCCCACGCCGAGGATGCCGTTCTCCGAGTGCAGCACGACGTGCACGTCGTCGGGGATGAAGTTCGGCACCAGCGTCGGCATCCCGATGCCGAGGTTGACGTACTGGCCGTCCTCCAGCTCGAGGGCCACCCGGGCGGCGAGCTGGTCACGGGTCAGGCTCATCGGGCATCCCCTTCGGTGGCCTCGTCGCCGGCGGCGGCCGGCGCGGCGGAGCGGTCGGTGCGCGGGCGGGTGGTGCGGTACTCGATCCCCTTGCCCTCGGTGCCGACGACGACCACCCGGTTGACGAAGACCCCGGGCAGGTGCACGTCCTCGGGTCGGATCTCGCCCGGTTCGACGAGCTCCTCGACCTCGGCGATGGTGATCCGCCCGGCCATGCCGGCCAGCGGGTTGAAGTTGCGCGCCGACTCGTGGAACACCAGGTTGCCGTGCCGGTCGCCGACCGCGGCGCGGACCAGGCCGAAGTCGGCGGTCAGCGCGGTCTCCAGCACGTACTGCCGTCCGTCGAACTCGCGGATCTCCTTGGGGGTGGAGGTCTGCACGACGTTGCCGTCGGCGTCGTAGTGCACCGGGATGCCGCCGTCGGCGACCATCGTGCCCACCCCGGTGGGGGTGTAGAAGGCCGGGATGCCGGTGCCGCCGGCGCGCAGCCGTTCGGCCAGCGTGCCCTGCGGGGTCAGCTCGACCGACAGCTGGCCGGACAGGTAGAGGCGGGCCAGCTCCTTGTTGCCGCCCACGAACGAGCTGATCGTCCGCGTGATCCGTCCCGCGTACAGGAGCACGCCCAGCGCCTGGTCGTCGACGCCGCAGTTGTTGCTGATCGTCGTCAGCCGGGACGCACCCTGCTCGAGCAGCGCGTCGATCAGCTTGATCGGCACGCCGCACAAGCCGAAACCGCCGACGGCGAGCACCGCGCCGTCCCCGATGTCCGCGACCGCCTCAGCGGCGCTGCCGACCACCTTGTCCATGCGGGAACACCGTCCGTCCGTCCGGGCGGCTGGGGAGCTGCGTCACGCAGGACGGCCCAGCTCGCGGATGCCGTCGATCGTCCGGCCGAGCGTAGCGGTGACCCTCTCCGCCGTGGCGCGGCCCGGCAGCAGGGAGGGGTCGGGGGAGCGGACGAGCACGATCGACGCACCGGCGGCCAGGGGGGTCAGCAGCCACGCGACCGGGCCGGCCTCGGCGGCGGTGCGGTCGTCGACCAGCACCCGGTCGCCCTCGACCAGGCCCAGCCGCCCCGCGAGCTCGCGGGCGGTGTCCACCAGGCCGCCGAGGGTCAGCTCCAGGCCGCCCAGCAGCAGGCCGGGCGCGGCCGGGTCGGGCCGTTGCCAGGGGGTGAAGACGTCGCCGTGCCCCCGGACCTCGAGGGCGAAGTCGCGGGCCGGGCCGGCGTACCCGGTCATGCCCATCCCCAGCGGGTGCAGGGACAGGCCGAGCAGCTCGGCCGGCCCCTGCTCCTCGAGGGGTGCGAGCCGGTCCTGCGCGGCCAGGACGACGTCGGCCTCGTCGAGCCGGCCGTCGTCCTCGGCCGCGGTGTCGAGGACCGTCGCCCCGCAGCTCCACACCCCGAGCAGCACCGCCGCGGTCTGCCAGTGCACCGGCAGCGCGACGGCGACCGTGCTGCCGCCGGTCACGTCGAACTCGTCCTGGAGCAGGTTGGCCGTCTTGGCCACCCAGTTCGCCAGGGTGGTCGCCGACAGCTCGACCCGCCCGCCGCCGAGGTCGTCGTAGGAGGTGAGCAGCGGCGCCGCCGGCGCGCGGCGCAGCGTCGTGGCGAGCAGGTCGGCGGGGGTCATGCCCCGAGCCTCCCAGGCGGCGGCCCTCCTGCAGGGACCCACCGCGAGTGTGCGAGCGGTGGGGGGCAGGAGGGTCCTCTTTCAGTTGATGCAGTCGGTGTCCGCGGCGGTGCGCGCGTCCTCGCCCTCGACCTCGCCCTGGACCTCGGCCGCCGGCGCGGCGGACGAGGTGGTCGCGGGGGCAGCGTCGACGGGCTGGCCGATCCCGTTGAAGTCCTGACCGATCACCAGCTGGACCGTGCCCGAGGTGACGTCGTCGCTCTTCTTCTTCGCGGCACCGGGGATCGCCTCGGCCAGCGTCGTCGCCATGGCCTCGTCACCGGGGGCGTGGCGGACGACGGTGGTGGGGTTGTCGCTGGAGTCGGCGTTGCCGGTCGTGCCGACGGCGAACCCGGCGGTCTCCAGCGAGCCGGCCGCCGAGGCGGCCAGCCCGGAGACGCCCGAGCCGTTGAACACGTCGACCGTCACCGCGGACGGGGCGACCGTCTTCGGCGCGGCCGGCGTGGCCTGGGCCGTGGCCTCGGCCGGCGCCTCGGGCTCGGCCGACAGCTGGGCGAAGAACTGGTGGAGGGTGTCCTCGTCCTCGAGCCGGATGATCGAGCGGTCCTGCTCGTCTCGGTCGGTGCCGAGGTGGGGGATGGTCTGGAACTCGATGCTGCCGGCGGTCACCGACTGCATCTGCTCGGCCAGCTGGAACAGGTCCAGGCCCTGGTCGATGGTGAGCGACTGGGACGCCGCCCCGACGAGCTCCCGCTGCTTGCCCAGGTCGAGCATCACCTCGTCGGAGAGCATCTTGCGCAGGACGCCGGCCATGAAGACCTGCTGGCGGACGATCCGGTCGAAGTCCCCGCGGGGCAGGCCGTGCCGCTGGCGGACGAACTCCAGCGCGTCGGCCCCGCTGATCGTCTGCACGCCGGCCGGGAAGACCGCGCCGGAGTACTTGCGGTCGTCGACGGGCTTGCACAGGTTGACCTCGACCCCGCCGACGACGGAGCTGAGGTTGAAGAAGCCGAGCAGGTCGACCTCGGCGTAGTGGTCGATCTGCAGGCCGGTCAGGCTGCTGATCGTCTTGACCAGCAGCTGGGCGCCACCGGCCTGCCGCTGCGACTCGCTCGCGGACTCCGACGTCTCGGCGTAGCCGTAGGCGTAGGCGGCGTTGAGCTTGTCCATCCCGTAGCCGGGGATCGCCACGTAGGAGTCGCGCGGGAAGGACACGAAGGAGGCGCGCGACCCGTCGGCCGGGATGTGCACCAGGATCATCGTGTCGGTGTTGATGCCGGAGTCGCCGCCGGTCTTGAGGGCGTCCTGCTGCTCCGCGGTGAGGTTGGCGCGGCTGTCGTTGCCGACGAGCAGCAGGTTCATCGCCTCGGGGCCGCCGTTGCCGTCGTTGCCGTCGCCGGGGATCGCGTCGGTGCGGTTGACCGTGGCCTCCGCGACCTGACCGAGGTACCAGCCCCAGCCGGACCCGGCGAGCAGGACGACCGACAGCACCCCGGCAACGGCCCGCGCCACGGTGGCGGCCCGGCGGGTGGACCGCCGCGGCGCCGGACCCTCGCCGTCCGGGGTCTCGGCGGTCCCTCGCGGGGACCGGGCGTCGCCGCGCGAGGAGTCGGAGCGGCCGGCCCGGGGATCCAGGCGGGCGGGCAGCTGCCGGCCGCCACCCGACGCCGGGGGTCCGGGGTTCTTCGGGCTCACGTGGGACGTCCTTCCCTCTGCTCCTGCTGCGCTTCCTGTTCTTGCTGCGCCGCGCGGCGATGCCGACAGGCGGCCCCCGGGGTCGGCTTCGGTCAGCCGGCGATCCAGCAGTGGGTGTCGACCCGGGGTCTCGGCGATGGTAGGTGCCGGGGCGACCGACGGACCTCCGTCGCGGGACGACACGGGACGTCTGGGACGGACGGTGTCAGGTGGCCAGACGGGACCAGTCCGTCCGCCCGCTCACCGCTGAGGTCCTGCTCCGCGGATGGTGTGCGCCCTCGACGGCGACGTTCACCGGGCCGGCGCCGGCGTCCGTGTCGTCCGTGCGACCAGGGGAGAGCGGCTGGACCCGTCGCGCGCTGGTTGCCGTCCACGGGTCCGACGTCGACGCCCGGTGCGCAGCCGGCGGCAGATGTGGAGCACCCGCTCGGTGGCCTCGGCCGGTGCTGTCTCGTCCGGGCGACAAGTGGTCCGGACGGAGTAGTCCGTTGCGACGTCGAGCGGACAGCTGGGGGGCTTGTTGCGCGTGTGACTGGAGCGGCGTGTCGCGGCAGGCAGATGCTGCCAAATCGCTGCGCCCGGCTGAACGCGGCCAACGTCGGCACTTACTGTGACCGGGCCATGACAGAAACGTATGTGCCTGCGCCGGACGGTCCCCTGTACGACGCACCCGCCGTCGCGGATGCGCCTGTGTGGCCTGCCGTCTCTGTGATCATGCCCGTGCTCAACGAAGCACAGCACCTGGCCGCCAGCGTGACCCAGATCCTGGGCCAGCAGTACCTCGGCGAGGTGGAGCTCATCCTGGCCCTGGGGCCGTCCAAGGACGACACCGACCGCATCGCGCGGGAGCTCGCCGCCACGGACCCGCGGGTGAAGCTGGTGCGCAACCCCAGCGGCAAGACCCCGTGCGGCCTCAACATCGCGGTGCAGGCGGCCAGCCACGGCGTCGTCGCGCGCGTCGACGGGCACGGGATCCTCCTGCCCGGCTACCTCGAGCGCGCGGTGTCGCTGCTCGAGTCGACCGGTGCGGCCAACGTCGGCGGACTGATGATGGCGGTCGGCGTCACCGGCTTCGAGCAGGCGGTGGCCCGGGCCTACTCGTCGAAGGTCGGCCTCGGCGGTGGCAGCTTCCACGTGGGCGGTGACGAGGGGCCGGTCGACTCCGTGTACCTCGGGGTGTTCCGCCGCGAGGTGCTCGAGCTCCTCGGCGGCTTCGACGAGCACTACCACCGTGCCCAGGACTGGGAGCTCAACCACCGCATCCGGCAGGCGGGCGGCGTCGTCTGGTTCTCCCCGGACCTCGCGGTCACCTACCGGCCGCGCTCGTCCTGGACCGAGCTGGTCCGGCAGTTCTTCCACACCGGCCGGTGGCGGCGGGAGGTCATCCGGCAGCACCCGGACTCGGTGCGCGCGCGCTACCTCGCGCCGCCGGCCGCCACGGCCGCCATCCTGGCCGGCACGGTCGCCGGTGTCGTCGGCACGGTCTCCGACGCGCCGGTGCTGCACCTGGGCTGGCTGGCTCCCCTCGGCTACGGCCTGGGTGCGGTCCTCGCCTCGCTGGCCGAGAGCCGCGACCTCCCCTGGCGGGCGCGGGCCTGGTTCCCCGCCGTGCTGGCCACCATCCACCTCAGCTGGGGGAGCGGCTTCCTGTTCGGACGACGCCCCGGTTGCCGGCCCGGCAGGGGGACGGCGGCGTGACCGCGGGCGCCGTTGGGACACTGGCCACGGTGAGCGCGCGGACCGGGTCGGCCAGGCGGACGCCGGGCCTGGTCGCCCGCCCCCTCGCCCTGTGGCACCGACGGCGCGCTGTCCAGCTGCTGGTCACCCGTGACCTCAAGGTCCGGTACGCGTCGTCCGCGCTGGGCTACCTCTGGTCGGTGCTCGAGCCGCTGCTGCTGGCCGGCATCTACTGGTTCATCTTCACCCAGGTCTTCACGCGGACCGTGGGCACCGAGCCGTACCTGGTGTTCCTCCTCGCCGGCCTTCTGCCGTGGACCTGGTTCAACGGCGCGGTCACCGACGCGGCCCGCGCGCTGCACACCGAGGCCAAGCTGGTCCGGTCCACCAACGTGCCGCGCGAGGTCTGGGTGGTGCGGGTCGTCCTGTCCAAGGGCGTCGAGTTCCTGCTCAGCCTCCCGGTCCTCTTCCTGTTCGCGCTGGTCCACCGCGCGCCGGTCGACTGGCACCTCGTGCTGCTGGTCCCCGGCGTCCTGCTGATGGCCGTCCTCGCGCTGGGGGTGGGGCTCCTGCTCGCGCCGTTGGTCGTGCTGGTCCGCGACCTGGAGCGGGTGGTGCGCATCGCGCTGCGTCTGGGCTTCTACGCCTCGCCGGTGATCTTCGCGGTCGAGGACGTGCCCGAGCCGTTCGACGCGGTCTTCGCCGTCAACCCCCTCGCCGGGGTCTTCGAGCTGTGCCGCGCCGGGTTCTTCCCGGGCGCCGTCCAGTGGGGGCACGTCGGGCTCTCCGTCGTCGTCTCGGTCGCCCTGCTCCTGGTCGGCTGGCTCGTCTTCGCCCGGCTCGAGCGCACCGTGCTCAAGGAGATCTGATGAGCACCACCACCGACCGTGCGGTGATCTCCGTCCGGGACGTCGGCGTCCGGTTCCACCGGGGGCGCAGGCACCGGAGCCTGCGGGACCTGCTGCTCCGCGGGGAGAACGGCGTGCGCCGTGACGAGTTCTGGGCCCTCGACGGTGTCTCCTTCGACATCTCACCCGGGGAGACGATCGGCGTGGTCGGCCGCAACGGGCAGGGCAAGTCGACCCTGCTCAAGCTCATCGCGGGCGTCATGCTGCCCGACCGCGGCAGCGTCGCGGTGAGCGCCGGTGTCGCCCCGCTGATCGAGATCACCGGGGGGTTCGTCAACGACCTCACCGTCCGGGAGAACATCGCGCTCACCGGTGGCCTGCACGGCATGTCGAAGGCCGACATCGACGCACGCTTCGACGAGATCGTCGACTTCGCCGAGATCGAGGACTTCCTCGACACGCCCTACAAGCACCTGTCGAGCGGGATGAAGGTCCGAGTGGCCTTCGCCGTCGTGTCACGGCTCGAGGAACCGATCATCCTCGTCGACGAGGTGCTGGCGGTGGGGGACAAGGTCTTCAAGCGCAAGTGCCACGCGCGCATCGAAGAGCTCACCGCCGAGGGTCGCACCCTCTTCCTCGTGTCCCACAGCGACTCGGACCTCCGCCGGTTCTGCCGACGTGGCATCTACCTGCGCGGCGGCCGACTCGTCGCGGACGGTCCGATGGACGACGTGCTGGCGGAGTACGCCGCCGAGACCCAGACGAACGCATGACCCGGCTGCCGCGCGTGTGCGCCACAGCCAGATCCCAAGGAGGGGACAGATGCGCCGGAGCCTGAAGAGAGCGGTACCGCTGCACGTGCAGCAGCGGGTGTACCGGACCCTGCCGGAGCCGGCCTGGCGACTCATCCGGGACGTCGGCAACGGGACGACGGTGTGGCACCGACGGCGGCAGCAGGCCGCGCTCGACCGGCTCATGGCGACCGCCTCCGCCGGGATCGACGGCCCGCTGACCGGCGTCAACTACCGCGGTGAGTTCCTCGTCGCGCGGCCGGTCGAGCGATTCACCGCCGCCGACGCCCTCGCCCGGAACGCCGCGTTCGTCGCTGACGCCCTCGAGACGGCCGGGATCGAGTACCTGGTGGTCGACGCGCCCGTCTCGCGTCGTCGCGTCCTCGCTGTCGCGGAGGGCGACCGGGCCGCCACCTGGGCGGCACTGCAGGCGGCGGGGGACCGGCTCCCGGTGTACGTCCGGGAGGTGCACCCGCACACCAACCGGCCCAGTGTCCGGCTGTCCCACCTGACCGAGGAGACCGGCGCCGCCGCGGCGTACACCGTCTACTCGGTGGACGCCGTGCGGTCGGTCCCGGACGGCGCCGGCGGGGAGACGTCCATCGCACTGGGGGCGCGCGAACTCGGGTGCGTCGTCGAGTTCTGGCGGGTCCTCGAGGAGGACCAGCCCGACGACCACGCCACCGGTGAGCCGCTGGCCGCCGGGTCCTGGGTCGCGCCTCGCCGCAACCGGTGGGTGGACGCCGTCCCCAGCACCTTCGGCGAGCCGGCCCGCTGGGAGGTCGACGGGGTCAGCCGCCCCGCGCTGCCCGTCCTCGGCCGGCAGCACGTCTTCGACGTGGACTTCCCCATCGACGTCGTCTACACCTGGGTCGACGGCAGTGACCCCGCCTGGCAGGAGCGCAAGGCGACCGCGCACGCCGCCGTCGGTCTCGGGGAGCTCAACGAGTACGCCAGCAACGAGTCCCGCTTCCTGTCCCGGGACGAGCTCCGCTACTCCCTCCGGTCGCTCGACATGTACGCCGGCTGGGTCCGTCACGTGTACCTGGTCACCGACGACCAGGTGCCCCCGTGGCTGGACACGGACAACCCGCGGATCACCGTGGTCAGCCACCGGGAGCTGTTCGGCGACCGCGGCAGGCTGCCGACCTTCAACTCGCACGCCATCGAGTCCCAGCTGCACCACGTGCCGGGCCTCAGCGACCACTTCCTGTACCTCAACGACGACTTCTTCTTCGGTCGTCCGGTCGAGCCCCGGCTGTTCTTCCACGGCAACGGGATCGCCCGCTTCGCCACCTCGATGGCCAAGCTCGGGCTCGGGGCCACCGGCTCCTTCGACCGACCGGTGATGAGTGGCGGAAAGAACAACCGGGACCTGTTGTTCAAGGAGTTCGGTCGGACGACGACGAACAAGTTCAAGCACGTGCCGCAGAGCCTGCTCAAGGACGTGCTCCTCGAGATGGAGGAGCGCTTCCCCGAGCAGTTCGAGGCCACGGCGTCGGCCCAGTTCCGCAGCCCCCGCGACCTCTCCGTCCTGTCCTCGCTGCACCAGCACTACGCGTACCTCCGCGGCCGGGCGGTCGAGGGACGACTGCGCTACCTCTACGCAGACATCGCCGCGCCGACCACCGCCCGGCGCCTCGAGCGCCTGCTGCGCAGCCGTGACTACGACACCTTCTGCCTGAACGACCACGACACCTCGGGGGTCGACCCGGTCGAGCAGCAGCGGATGATGCACTCCTTCCTCTCCCGGTACTTCCCGCTGCCGAGCAGCTTCGAGAAGGTGCCCGCGTGATCCGCGGCGTCGGCTCTCGCTCTGTCCTGGCACGAGTGGGCCGGGCGCGCTCGGCCGCCGTGACCACGCCCGCCCCGGCCCCCGCAGCCGCACAGCCCGACGACCTCCGCATCGCCGTGTGCGCCATCGCCCGCAACGAGCGGGACTACCTGCTCGAGTGGGTCGCCTACCACCGGCTGGCCGGCTTCGACGGCATCCACGTCTACGACAACGTCTCCGATGACGGGACCTCCGAGCTGCTCGCGGCACTCGACGCCGCGGGCGTCGTCCACCGGACGCACTGGCCCCGCCGGGAGGGGATCCCTCCCCAGCGGCACGCGTACCAGCACTTCCTCGAGAACCACGCCGGGGAGTACGACTGGGTCCTGATCTGCGACCTCGACGAGTTCGTCGTCCCGCGCACCGGCACGGTGAAGGACTTCATCCGCCGCGGCACCGAGCACGACCCCTCCATCACCGCCTACGCCCTGCCGTGGCTGGTGTTCGGTTCAGGCGGGCAGGAGGAGAAGACGCCGGGCCTGGTCATCGAGCGCTTCACCAACTGCGCCGAGCGGCCCGGTCCGAGCGTGAAGACGCTGTTCCGCAGCGACGCCGTCCTCGCGATGCGCACCCACATCGCCGACCTCATGTGGGGCCGCTACGCCGACAACCGCCATCAGAGCCCCCGCTGGTCGGACAAGATGCCGATCGACCTGGTCGAGGCGGAGGACGGCGAGGTGCTCGTCCACCACTACTTCACCAAGTCACGCGCGGAGTGGGTCGAGCGGCGGAAGCTGCCGAAGGCGGACCGGGCCACGGTCTCCCACCGGCACCTGACGATGTTCGAGCGGTACGAGCAGCTGCCACGCGAGGAGAGGCGCGCCGCCGCCCTGGCCGACCAGGTGCGCGCCGAGGTCGGGCAACTCGAGCGGGTGGTCGACCAGCTGCCCGGCCGGCGGCTCGAGCCGGTGGTGCTCACGGCCTCCCGGGACGGTGTCATCGGCACGGTCGACGGCCTGCAGCCGGGTCAGGACTGCGCGGTGCGGGTGGTCATCAACGACGTCGTGGAACGGGTCGTCGGCTGCGACCGGGTGATCGACGGCCGACCCGCCTTCTTCGTCGTGGGCAAGTGGAACGAGGTCCCGACGAAGTCGGTGAGGGCGAGCGTGGTGGGCAGTCAGCGGGCCGTGAAGGCGGTCAGCGACGGACGCCGGGACCCTCGCGAGGTCCTCGAGACGGTGCAGAAGGCCCTGCCCGGCGCCGAGGAGAAGATCTTCAACCTCGGCCTGGAGCTGGCGCGGACGGAGGAGGGCGCCGGGCAGCTGGCCAGGACGCTGTCCACCACCTTCGACAAGTTCCCTTGGTACGGCGCACTCCTCGAGGGGCTCACGGCCCTGCACCGGGGGGACACCCGGGGGCGTGACGTCCTCGTCGACGCGGCCGAGCGCTGGCCCGAGGGCTTTCGGCAGTTGACCGACAAGCTCACGGAGAAGGACGTCGGGTACGCGTTGCAACTCCTCGAGCGCCACGGACTGTCGACCGGGGCCCCCGCCGGGGTGCCGACGACCGCCTGACCGCCCGGGACGGTGGGCCTTCCCGGGCGGTGCGCCGACGGGCCCGCCTCCAGGAGGACCCGTTCGCACGGTGTGCGATCAGATCGGGGGGCTGTCGGCCGAGGTCCTCGACGGGGTTCCGACGACGCCCGAGGACGGCTGGGTAGTCGGGAGCGCGCCACCTCCGGCGGGGTGGCCGTCAGACGGTGTAGAAGCTGCCGGTCGGGTCCTTGTGCAGCGGGGGCGCGTTGTCCAGGCCGTGTGCGATGTGCCAGGCCACGAAGCGGCCGATGGTGCGGTGCCCTGCTCCGTCGGGGTGGCGTCCGTCGGTGGCGAGGCTGAACGAGCACATGAACCCGGTCATGTACCGCGTGGTCCCGGTGGCGCGGGAGTCGCCGATGGCACGGGCGACCTGGACGTAGCCGGGGGTCACCGTGCTCGGAGACGGCAGGAAGCCCCCGATGACGATGGGGACCGCTCCGGGCGCCTGCGCACGGATGATGCTGAGTACCTCGCGCACGCCGGCCATCACGGCGCTGGGCGACTGCGCCTCGTCGTTGAGCCCGCCTTGGACGAGGACGTAATCGGTCCCCGGGGCGATCGGGCGGGCCCGCAGCGCCTGGGCGAAGGTCCCGTTGTCCCCACGCTTGACGTAGCCGCCGCCGGGCGAGGCCACGATGGTGCCGGGGGTCCAGCCCAGCTGCTGCGCGGTGGTGCGCCACCAGGCGCCCTCGGTCGTCGGCGGGAACCGCTTGTGCACAGCTCCCCAGGCTGCCGTGTAGGAGTCGCCGACGACGGCGACCACCGGACGGGCCGCGGCGTCGGCCGGAGCCGGCGGGCTCACGACGACGAGGGCCCCGACCAGGGCGAGGAGACAAGCCACGACGCTGAGACGCCAGGAACGGGAGGTCACCGACCCAGTGCAGTCCTACGCTGCGTGAGCGTCGATCGCCCCATCCGGTGACACCCGGTAGGGATCCGGGGTGGACGGCGAGAGAACTGTCACTCGCCGTATCTGTGCAGAGCTTCCTCGTGACGGCACGCGCTGCGGTCCCTCAACGGCGCTCTCCGCTCTCCGTGGGACCGGACTGCGGGTTCTGGGGAGACTCACCCCCAGGAGGGGTACTGCCAGGTCGTACGGCTCCTACCGCCGGTCGTGCACGGTCAGGAGCGGGCCAGAGCCGAGGGCCGGGAATCGGTTGCGGCGCTGGCTGGGAGGGGGATCCGGGTCGTGACGGCTAGGGACGAGTTCTCGTGCCGGTCCGGTACCCCGGAGCCGTCCGGCCGCCTGCTGGGGCGGCCGCCGGCCGGGGAGCCCCCAGGGGCGGCAGCCTCGAGAACCGTCGGACGCTGCATCTCCTGCAGCGTCCGGAGCACGTTGCGGCGCAGTCGCCCGGCGAACGGGCGTTCGACGAGGCGGTGGATGGCCCAGGCGAGCGTCACGGTCACGGCGAAGGCGATCACCAGGACGGCGTACTTGGGCAGCGCCGGGGTCAGCAGGTGGATGACGTAGCGACCCCAGAACTCGTGCACCAGATAGAGCGGGTAGGTGAGTGCGCCGAGCACGGTGAGGCAGTGCCAGCGCACCTCGCGGAGCCGGGTCAGGGATGCGACTGCGACGACGGCGAAGGAGCCCAGGACGACGATCCAGACGAGTGGGGAGCTGTGCTCGATCGCGGTGATGTCGTCGATCCGGCCCACCGCGCTGTGGTCAGCGGCGTTGGCGGCGAGGATGGCGTTGGCCGCGACCAGCAGCCAGGCCAGGAGGGAGTGCCCCTCGCGGTAGATGAAGTACAACATCATGCCACCGGCGAACAGCGACGCGTGCGCCGGCAGGAGCACCGCCTGCAGGAGCGTGGAGTCGCTCGTGGCGGCCATGGCGCCGGCCAGCGGCCACAGCGCGCAGAAGGCCAGGATCCGGGTGCGGGTCAGGCCGATCAGCATGAAGACGCCGATCAGGATGTAGAAGCGGAGCTCGATCCAGAGCGTCCAGTAGACCCCCTCGAGCCGGTGGACGCCCCACGCCTCGTGCAGCATCGTCGCATTGACGAGCGCCTGGCCCAGGTCGGCGGGCCGGCCCTCCGGCCACAGGACCACCAGCAGCAGGGTGCTCAGCGCGACACCGGCCCAGTAGGCGGGGAAGAGACGACCGATGCGGGACGCCGTGTAGTCGGCGAGGGAGCGGTCCCAGGCCGTCATCAGGATCACGAACCCGCTGATGATGAAGAAGAACTCGACCCCCAGGGTCCCGTAGGCCGCGTACTGCGAGAGCGTCGGGAAGGCCCGGTCGACCGACGTGCCCCAGTCCTCGTGTGCCCGGGCCGTGAAGTGGAAGACCACGACCGACAGGGCCGCGAGGAAGCGGAGGCCGTCGAGGACCCGGAACCGGACGGGTTGCTGGGGTGCGAGCCGGCCGCGGGGCGCCGTCAGGGGAGCGCTGGACGTGAGCACGCGGTCACCGTATGTGCGACCAGTCCCCGGTGGCGGCACGCGCGCAGAGGTCGGGCAGCACTCCCAGCGCCTCCGTCACGCCCGTAACGGGGACCTCACCGGTCAGGGGTGGACCCCTCCGTCCGGCCACCCGATCGGATGCTCGTCGCCGGTCCGGCTCAAGGTCCCGGCTCTCCTGCCGATCACACAGCGACCACGGGAGGTCGTTGACATGGTGGGAAGCCGATTGCTGCGACGAGCGGTGACGACGTCGGTCCTGGTGCTGGTCGCGAGCACGGGAGCCGGGTCTCCGGCAGCCCTCGCCGAGGCGACCCCGGCGGCCGCCAGCTCGTGGGCCGCCTCGGGGGCGCGACCGTTCAGTGACCCGCTGTGGTTCCCCCTGCGCGAGCCGGCCCGGGTCTCCTGCACGTACTCCAACCCCGGGACGACCGCGTATCCGGAGGGGTGCGGCGGCTATCACGGCTACTGGGCGATGGACCTGCTGGGTGACCGCGGCGACCCCGTCCACGCCGCCGGTGCCGGCGTCCTGCACATCGGCGCGCGGGACACCAGCTGCCGGACGACCGGCAGCGAGAGCAGCGGGACCTGGGTGTGGGTCGACCACGGCGGCGGGGTGGTCACCAAGTACAACCACCTCGACTCGATCGCGGACGGCCTCACCGAGGGGCAGCTCGTCACGCCGGCAACCCGGATCGGGGCGATGGGCAGCACGGGGGACACCGCACCCTGCACGACCAACTACCTGCACTTCGAGGTCCGCACCGGCGGCATCACCGGCCCGAGGGTCGACCCGGGGCCGCTGTTCGCCTGCGAGGGGGCGACCCGGAGGTCCTACCCCGCCGCGTGGGGCTACTCGTCCTGGAACGACCTGCCCAAGGCGCAGCAGTGGACGCCCGCGCTGAGCAACGACTGCATGCCGGCCTCGGCGGCGACGCCGTCCGCGCCGGCGCCGGTGTCGGCGACCCGGGGCGACCGCACCGTGCGGGTGGCCTGGACCCGTCCTACGGCCAGCCCGTCGGCGCTGGACCGCTACACGATCGCGACCGAGATATGGGGCCCCAGCGTGGGCGCCTGGCACTCCACGAGCTACCGGACCGTCCCGGCCACCCAGCTGGCGACCACGTTCGACGGCCTGGACAACGGCCGGACGTACCGCTTCCGCGTCACCGCCCACAACGCGGCCGGCAACAGCGCCTGGACCGCTCACGTCAAGGCGACCCCGGCCACCGCGCCGCTCTCGCCGCGCACCGACCGCAACCTCACCGCAGGGAGCACGTACGTCCGCTTCGGCTGGTACGGCGCCGTGCCGCAGGGTGCGCCGGTCACCTCCTACACGGCCGGCATCCGGTACTGGACGGGGTCGGCCTGGAGCGCCTGGGACTTCGTCCGTGTGCCGGCCGCCGAGCTCACGTACCGGTGGGACGGCCTGCGCCGGGGCACGACCCACCAGGTGACCGTGCGGGCCAACAGCGACGCAGGGGTCAGCCCGTGGGGGGCCTACCGCAAGCTGACCACGCTGCGCTGACCGCCGGCTCAGGCGGCCGAGCCCGCACGCAGCCGGGACGACGACACGATCGCGACGAAGTGGCCTGCGACCGCCAGCAGTGAGGCCGGGATCAGCACGAGGAGCAGGGCCCGCGTCCCGGTCAGGTCGCCGGTGACCACGTCGACGACGGCGGCCACCAGGACCAGCAGGCTCAGCTCGATCGAGTGGTAGAGCCGGTGGAACGGCACGAAGCGGGCCATGCGCCGCAGCCGGGCCAGGCCGGACGCACGCGGTGCGGTCGTCGCCTCGTCATCGGCGGCCCGCGCCAGGCCGGCAGACGCCCGGGCCACGTGCACCATGTCGTTGAGCGCCTTGTTGAGGACGATCACCACGGCCAGGAGTGCCCCGAGCGTCGTCCACCCGTAACCGGTGGAGAGGTCGTCGAGGCCACCCGCTGCGCGCACCCCGAGGGCGAGCGGGATGAGGGACTCGGTGAGGTAGTGGCCGACCTTGTCCAGGAAGACCCCCAGCGGGCTCGACGTCCCGCGCCAGCGGGCGACCTCACCATCACTGGCGTCCCAGAGCATCTGCAGCTGGGTCAGCAGCACGGCGAGCACGGCGCCCGCGAGGCCGGGGACGAGCAGCGCGAACCCCGACGCGGCGCCGGTGACGATCATCAGCGCCGTGACGGCGTTCGCCGTCAGCCCGGCGCGGATCAGCAGCCGGGTCAGGTACGGCGAGATGCGGCGCATGTAGAGGTCGCCGGTCCAGTGCTCGGCGGTCCGGCGGCCGCGGATGGCCGGCGGCTGGGTGACCTCGCGCAGGTCGGCGATGGTCGGCCAGGCAGGGCGCTGGGTGGTCACCGGCCGGCGCCCAGCGCGCCCAGCGCGGCCAGCGCGGCCCCGCGCTCCGCCAGGACGGTGCTGCAGGCGTCGAGGAACCGGTCCTGTGCCGCGGCTCCGGTCGCGCCGCCGAGGTAGTGCTCGAGCAGTTCCTCGCGTGCGCCGGCCTCGGCGTCGTCGTCGAGCCGGTCCCTCACCAGTTCTCCGGCGGTGCCGGCCTCCTCGGCGCGCAAGCGGGGGACGGCGTCGAGGAGGGGCGAGCGGCTCAGTGTCGCCTCCGGCTCGGCGGGCACGGTGACGACCAGCGGCCGGCCGGTCGACAGCCACTCGACCGCGACCGAGGAGACGTCGGTGACCAGGGCGTCGGCGTGGGCGAACGCCTGCTGCAGCGGGACGTCGGTCACCACGGCGCTGCCGGTGGCCGCAGCCTCGGGGGTGTCGACCACCGCGCGCACGGCCGTGTCGGCGGCGGCCGTGTCCGCCCGATTGGCCCCCGTGCGGGGATGCGGCCGGTAGACGACCCGGAACCCGGCGTCCACGAGCGACCGCACCAGCGAGACGCCGTGGCTGGCCACCGAGCTGTACGACATCGACTTCTGCGCGCCCTCCCAGGTGGGCGCGTAGAGGACCGTCGCCGGACCGGCCGCGGGTCGCTCGCGGTGGACCGGAGCCGCGAGCTGGGGCCGGCCGACGTGCACCAGCCGGTCGATGTCGAACCACAGGAGCGTCTCGGTGATCCGGTCGGCGCCGGCCTGACCCGCGACGAAGACCCGGTCGTAGGCCTTCAGCTGGTTGGAGGCGGAGACGGCCTTGTCGCTGTCGCCGTGACCGAGGTGCACGTGGGCCAGCTCGGGCCAGCGCAGGAACTGGAAGTTGCGCGGGTGGTGGCTGACGTAGAGCGCGAGAGCCAGCGAGCTCCGCCGCACGAGGGCCTCCATGGTGGCGGTCCAGGCGACGCAGAAGACCGGGAGCGCCGTCACCTGCCGCAGGCGGGCGGTGGTCCGGCTGTCCTGGGTGAGGACGACGACCCCGTGCCGCTCGTCGAGCGCGGCCAGCGGCTCGAGCCACTGCTCCAGCTGGTAGGCGTTGCGCGGCGGCTCCGGGAAGAAGACGACGACCTGCTGGTCGAGGGCCAGGTCGCCGAGCCGGGCGTCCTCGCCCAGGCCGTCCGGCTCCCCGCCGGGCTGGAGGCCGAGCCGCCGGACGAGCCGGCCGGCGGACGAGCGCAGTCGCGCGGGGGTGATCGGGAAGAGTGGTGGCACAGCACAGCTCCTGGGTCGGACCGCCGGGGACGCTACCCGTCAGACGACGGGGGGCCGCCCCTGCCGTGTCATCCGCACGATCGTGTTCCACCGCAGCGGGCGGCGGGGCCCGGCCGGCGTCCGCCAGCCCTCGACCCACCCGCGCGACCACGGCAGGAGGGTGACCGGCGTGCGCACCGAGCGGACCACCTGGAGCGCCGTCCAGGTCAGCACGTAGGGCACACCGAGGACCCAGGGCAGGTTGCGGCGGGCGAGCCAGACCCGGTTGCGCGCGTTGAGCCGGTAGAAGTCCGCGTGCCGCGTCGTCTCGGTCACCGGGTGGGTCGCCGCGAGGTCGCCGGCGTAGTGGACCGTGGAGTCGGTGTCCCACACGCGCCAGGCCAGCTCGATGCCCTCGTGCGCGTAGAAGAACGGCGCCGGCCAGCCGCCCGCCCGGTCGAACACCACGCGCCGGGTGACGACGGCGCCCTCCCAGACGGAGAAGACCGGGCTGGAGCGGAAGCGGTCACCGACCCGCATCCGGGGCGTCCACCGGCGCGGCGGCGGGCTGCTGTCGGTGGCGTCCACGCGCGGCTGCAGGAGTCCCAGCCGGGGGTCGGCGGCGAAGCGCCGGGCCGCCTCGGCCAGGAAGCCGGGGTCGGGCAGGGCGGCGTCGTCGTCCAGGAACAGCAGCAGGTCGCCGTCGACGTGCGGGACCCCGGCGTTGCGCCCGGCCGGGATGCCGATGTTCTCACGCAGGGCCAGCGCCCGGACCCCGTCCGGCAGCTCGGCCGGCGTCCAGCCGTTGCCGACGACGACGACGTCGGTGCGCACGCCCTCCTGGGCGAGCACCGAGCGCACCGCACGTGCCAGCTCCGCCGGACGGCGTCCCTGGGTGAGGACGACGACACCGACGAGCGGCCGGTCAGTCACGGACCAGCGCGGCCGGATCGACGCCCGGCGGGACCAGGTCCACCGCACCGGACCCGGCCAGCAGCTCGGCCGTCACCGAGGCGTTGAGGTGGGAGGCGAGTGCGTCCTCGCGGCGGACGTCGACGATGTGCCCGGTCCACGAGGAGATGAGGACGTCGAGCGAGGTCTCGGCCACCGCCCCGGAGCTCAGGAGCGTGTCCGCGGGCTCCGCGCCGAAGGCCTTCGTGCGCATCGGGGTGGCGGTGCGCTCCGGGTTGATGCAGTTCACCCGGACCCCGTCCGTGGCCCACTCGTCGGCCAGCGCCTGCGTCAGGTTCACCACCGCGGCCTTGGCCGACGAGTAGAGGCTGTAGCCGCTGCGGCCGCGGGTGTAGGAGCTGGAGGTGTACAGCAGGAGTGAGCCACCGGTGCGCGCCAGGTGCGGGTGGAAGACCTGCGCGATGTGGATCGGCGCCAGGTAGTTGACCTCGGTCGCGAGGTAGACGGTCTCCTCGCTGGTCCGGGCGAGCTCGCCGTGCGGGAGCACCCCGGCGGTGTTGACGACGAAGTCGACCCGCCCCGTGGCGGCCAGCACCTGCTCGCAGGCGGCCACGATGTCGGAGCGCCGCTCGACGTGGGTCCGGGTCTCGGACCTGCTGAAGGTGAAGGTCCTGGCCCCGTAGGACTCCGCCAGCCGGACGATGTCCGCGCCGATGCCGTACGAGCCCCCGAAGACGACGACCGTCCTGCCCTCGAGCGCCGCGCGGTACTCGGCCTCGAAGCGCGGCCGCGGTGCGTCGTGGCTGTCGAGCTGGAAGAGCTTGTCGGCGATGTAGACGTCGATCGGCTCGGTGACCTTCATGTTGCGGTCCTCGCCGCGGACCACCGCGATCGGCACCTCGGGCAGGTAGCGCAGCACCACGGTGCAGTCGTCGGTCGCCTGGAAGTCGGGGTCCCCGGCGGCGATCTGGTAGGCCCGCCGGATCACCGACAGCCGGAAGCCCTGCGGGGTCTGACCGCGGCGCAGCCGCCCGCGCTCGAGGACCTCGTCGATCGTCCGGCCCGTCTCGTCGACCTGGATGACCGTGTCCGCGGAGGGGATGGCCGTGTCGACGGCCTCGTGCTCGTCCAGGGCGTCGATGCAGTCGGCGATGACCCGCTGGCTCAGCAGCGGCCGGACGGCGTCGTGGAACAGCACGTTGCACTCCTCGTCGCCGAGTGCGTCGATGGCGCGCTGGGTGGTCGCGTTGCGCGTCTCGGCGCCCTCGAGGACCCGGGTGACCTTCGGGTACGCGCCCGGCCGGAGGATGTCGTGGACGGCGTCGAGGTGGCCGGGCGTCATCAGGACGACGACCTCGTCGATCAGCGGGGAGGCGTTGAGCAGCCCGATGGTGTGCTCGATGATCGGCTTGCCCGCGACCTTGACGAGCTGCTTGGGGATCGACAGACCGACCCGCGCTCCCGTCCCTCCGGCCAGGACGATCGCTACGTTCCGCAATCTCGTCACCACTGGAGAGTAAGGGGAAGTCGACGCGGCGCCGCTCACGACTGAGCCGTTCGGTGCTGGTGTGACGAACGGGTCCGTGGTGCTGCGTGGGCTCCGGGCGCCCGGCCGGCACCAGCGCGGCCAGGGAACGACACGCCTCACCCCGGCGGAGGATGACCCGGTGCCCCGCCGGCGGGAGGATCGGCGCATGCGCGTGCTCGTCACCGGGGGAGCGGGCTTCATCGGCTCGCACTACGTCCGGACCATGCTGACCGGCGGCTACCCCGGGTTCGAGGACGCGGAGGTGACCGTCTTCGACAAGCTCACCTACGCCGGCAACCCCGCCAACCTGGCGCCGGTGGCCGACTCTCCGCGGTACCGGTTCGTGCGGGGTGACATCTGCAGCGCCGCCGACCTCGACGCCGCCCTGCCGGGGCACGACGTCGTCGTCAACTTCGCCGCCGAGTCGCACGTGGACCGCTCGATCACCGGCGCGTCGGAGTTCGTCCTGACCAACGTGCTCGGTGCCCAGCAGGTCTTCGAGGCCTGCCTGCGGCACGGCGTCCGCCGGGTCGTGCACGTCTCCACCGACGAGGTCTACGGCTCGATCGACGAGGGGTCCTGGACCGAGGACCACCTCCTCGAGCCGAACTCGCCCTACTCGGCGGCCAAGGCCGGCGGCGACCTGATCGCCCGCGCGTACGCGCAGACCTACGGCCTGGACATCTCGATCACCCGGTGCAGCAACAACTACGGGCCCTACCACTTCCCCGAGAAGGTCATCCCGCTGTTCGTCACCAACCTGCTCGACGGGCTCAAGGTGCCGCTGTACGGGGAGGGCGCCAACGTGCGCGACTGGCTGTTCGTCGACGACCACTGCCGCGGCATCCAGCTGGTCCTGGAGCAGGGCCGGCCCGGAGAGTTCTACAACATCGGCGGCGGCCGCGAGCTGTCCAACCGGGAGCTCACCGAGAAGCTGCTCGAGGCCACCGGCCGCGACTGGGACCTCGTCGAGCAGATCGTCGACCCGCGCGGCGGGGGCCACGACCTGCGCTACTCGGTGGACTACTCCAGGACCGCCGCGCTCGGCTACGCGCCGCGGATGGCCTTCGAGGACGGCCTCGCGCTCACCGTCCAGTGGTACCGGGACAACCGGGCCTGGTGGGAGCCGCTCAAGGCCCGACTCGTGGGCATGGCGGCCACCGCCCGGGCATGAGCGGGGACCGGCCCATCGCCTGGCTGGTCACCGGTGCCCGCGGGCAGCTCGGCGGCGACCTGCTCGCCGTCCTGGCCGACGGGCCCGGGGACGACGTCACGGCGCTCGGGCGCGCCGACCTCGACCTGACCGACGAGCGCCGGGTCCGCGAGGTCGTCCGTGGCTGGCTGGACGGGGCCCGCCGGCGCGGGCAGCGACCCGTCGTCCTCAACGCCGCTGCCTACACCGCCGTCGACGCCGCCGAGACCGACGAGGCGACCGCGATGCTGGTCAACGGCTGCGCCCCCGGCTGGCTGGCCGAGGAGCTGGCCGGGCACGGGCGGCTGGTGCACGTCTCCACCGACTACGTCTTCGACGGCTCGGCGACCGAGCCCTACCCGGTGGACGCCCCGGTGGC
>DASQNB010000346.1:0-4060 GCA_035645175.1 Geodermatophilus sp. | reverse complement strand
GGGCCGGTCCCGCACCGGCGGCCGCTCCGGTGCGCGCGGCCGCCCCTGCTCCTACTCCTGCTCCCGCCCCGGTGGGTGCCGCCCGCGCGGCCGCCCCCGCCCGCACGGCCGCCCCCGCCCGACCGGTACCGGCCCCGGTCGCCGTCCCGGCCCGTCCCACGCCCTCCGCCGACCGTGCCCGCCCCGCCGAACCCGCACCGCAGACCCGCATGCGGCTGCCGGTCCCGCCCTCTGCTGCGGTGGCGCCCGCCCCCGTGGCCGCGCCGCGCACGACCGTCGCCCCCTTCCAGGCGGTCCCCACCCCTGACCACGGCGACGAGCCGCCCGCCGCCGCGGCCCGACCCACCGAGACGCCCCGCCGCCGCGCCGCGGACCGGGTGCGCCCGGCGCCGGTCGACGCCGCGCCGGACGACGAGCCGGCCTGGGCCGCCGGCCGGCCGGGCGCGGCGCCGGTCCACGGCGCCGCCCCCGGCTACGGCGACTGGACCAGCCCCTCTCGGACCAGGGACGAGGCGCCGTTCCCGCCGCCGGCCACGACGGCGATCCCCGACCGCGCCCCCGCCGGCTCCCGTGCGGTCGCGCCGGCCACCGAGGCCATCCCCGACCGGACGCCCGCCCGGGACGACGAGTACGACGACGACCGCTACGACGACGGGGACGCGGACGACGACCGGTACGCGGACGACGACCTCCACGGGCCCGACGACCGGGTCGACGGCGACGCGGACCGCCGCGGGCCCGACACCGGCTCCTCCACCGGGGTCGTCGGCGGCCGGGCCGCCTTCCGCGCCGAGCGCCAGGCGGCCGAGGCCGAGCGCCTGCGCGCCGTCCGCGCGGCCCGGCAGGAGCAGTCGCGCGGCTCCGGGGTGCGCCGCGCCGCGGTGGGCCTGCTCGCCGTGGCCGTGGTCGCCCTCGTGGTGCTCGGCGTCTACTCCTTCACCTCGCCGTCGGCCCCGGAGACCACGCGCAGCACCACGACCGAGCCCACCCCGACGGCGTCGGCCGCGCCGGCCGTCCCGAGCTCGGTCCTGCCGCCGCTGGACGTCTCGCCCCTGCCGCCGGCCGACGCCGCGCCCGTCGCGCCGGTGCGCGCACCGGTCACCGTGCTCAACGCCACTGGCGTCTCCGGCCTGGCCGGCGACGTCTCCGCCGAGCTGGCCACCGGGGGCTGGGAGGCCGGCGGCATCGGCGAGTACCAGGGCGCCGACGTCGCGACCACCACCGTCTACTACACCCAGGGCGACCAGGCCCAGTACGACGCCGCGGTGCAGCTCATCCAGCAGTTCCCGCAGATCAGCGGGCCCGCCGTGCGCTTCTTCGACGTCCCCGACGTCGAGGCGCCCGGCCTCGTGGTGGTCACCACCGGCGAGTGGCTGCCCTGAGCGCAGTCCGCCGCAGGACCGGCCGCCTCCGGAACGCACGGGCGCCGTTGTGCGTTGGCGGCTCCGTGCGTCCCGTCCGCGGGCCCGTGCGTCCTCGCCCGCGCCCCGGCGCCCGCGCGACGTCCGCCGCCCTGCTCCTGCTGCTCGCCCTGGCCCTGGCCGGGCTCCTGCCCGCGTCCCCGGCCGCGGCGGCCGAGGACGTCGCCACCGAGGAGGCGCTGGTCCCCGTCGGTGAGGGCGCCGACGCCGTGGAGCTGGACACCACCCTGTTCCTGCCCGACTCGGCGAGCGCCGGGGGACCGGCACCCGCGGTCGTGCTCGCCCACGGCTTCGGCGGCAGCAAGGAGTCGGTGGCCGACGACGCCCGCGACCTCGCCGGCCGCGGCTACGTCGTCCTCACCTACTCCGCGCGCGGCTTCGGGGAGAGCACCGGGCAGATCGGCCTCAACGACCCGCGCTTCGAGGTGGCAGACCTCTCCGCGCTGCTCGACCGGCTCGCGGCGCGGGACGACGTCCTGCTCGACGCCGACGGCGACCCGCGGGTCGGCGTCACCGGGGCCTCCTACGGCGGTGCGCTGTCCCTGCTCGCCGCCGGCTACGACGGCCGGGTCGACGCGATCGCCCCGCAGATCACCTGGCACTCACTGACCGCCGCGCTGTTCCCGTCGCAGGTGGGCGAGCCGGCCGCGGACACCGTCGCGGCCACCCCCCAGGCGCAGGACGGCGGGGTCTACAAGCGGCTGTGGTCGGGCCTGTTCTTCGGCGTCGGCTCGGCGCCCTCCGGCGGGCTGCTGGGTGCGCTGGGCGGCGGGGACGGCGACGGGGACGGCGCCGCCGCGGCCGAGGGCCTGCCCGCCGACCTGCCGGCCGAGCTGGGGTCGATCGACCCGGCGGCGGTGGACCCGCAGGCGGTCGAGCAGCTGCTCACCTGTGGCCGCTTCACCGCCGAGGTCTGCGCGGCCTACCAGTCCGCGGCGTCCACCGACACGCTGACCCCCGAGGTCGCCGCCGTCCTCGACCGCAGCAGCCCGGCCGCGGTCCTGGACCGGATCGAGGCGCCCACCCTGCTGGTGCAGGGCACCCAGGACTCGCTGTTCGGTCTCGGCCAGGCCGACGCCAACGCCCGCGGCATCGCCGCTGACGGCACCCCGGTGAAGGTCGTCTGGTACCAGGGCGGCCACGACTCCCAGGCCTCCGAGCGCACCACCGAGGCGCTGCGCGAGCAGGTCGCCGGCTGGTTCGACTGGCACCTGCGCGACGAGGGCGACCCGGCCCGCGGCACCGACCCCGGCACCGGCTTCGAGTTCCCCGCCCCCACCGGCGTGACCGCGTCGGTGGGCACCGTGCAGGGCGGCAACCGCACCGTGACCGCGCCGGCCTACCCCGGCCTGGCCGGCACCGGACCCGCGCAGCGCAGTGCCGTCGCCGTCGACGGGTCGCTGCAGCCGGTCGTCACCCCCGCCGGGGGCACGCCGGCCGCGATCACCGTCGTCCCGGGGCTCGGCTCGCTGGCCTCGGCGCTGGCGGGCTCCGCGTTCGAGATCCCCGGCCAGTTCGCCGCCTTCGAGAGCGAGCCGCTGGACGACGCGGTCGAGGTCGTCGGTGCCTCGACCATCGACCTCGCCGTCGCCTCGCCCGGGGGCTCGGCCACCCTGTTCGCCAAGCTCTACGACGTCGCCCCCGACGGGCAGGCGACGCTGCCGGCGGGCCTGGTCGCGCCGCTGGCGCTGACCGGTCTGTCGGCCGACCCGACCGCGCCGACCACGGTCAGCGTGACGCTGCCGGGGATCGTGCACCGGTTCGAGACCGGCCACTCCATGCGCGTCGTCGTCTCCTCGACCGACCAGGCCTTCGCGCTGCCGGCGCAGGCCGGGGTCTACTCCGTCGCGCTGGCCGCGGGCGGGGACGCCGCCGCGCTCGCCGTCCCGACGGTCGACGGGCGCACCGAGGCCGCCGGCGGCACCTCCCGCTGGTGGGTGCTGCTCGGCGCCGTGGTCGCGCTGGGCCTGCTGGGCTGGATCGCCGCCGTCCTGTGGGGCCGCCGGCGCCGGAAGCGGGTGTCGGAGGTCGAGCCCGACGGCGAGGACGTGCCGCTGCGCTTCACCGGCGTCTCCAAGGCCTACAAGGACGGCTTCGTCGCCGTCCGCGACCTGTCCTTCGAGGTGCGCCGCGGCCAGGTCCTCGGGCTGCTCGGCCCCAACGGGGCGGGCAAGACGACCTCGCTGCGCATGCTCATGGGGCTCATCCGGCCGACCGACGGGCGGATCACCGTCTTCGGCCACGAGATCCGCCCCGGTGCGCCGGTGCTCTCCCGGCTGGGCTCCTTCGTCGAGGGCACCGGCCTGCAGCCGCACCTGTCCGGCCGCGACAACCTGCGGCTGTACTGGGCCGCCACCGGCCGCCCCGCCGAGGACGCGCACATGGAGGAGGCGATCGAGGTCGCCGGCCTGGGCGCCGCGCTCGACCGGCCGGTGCGCCGCTACAGCCAGGGCATGCGCCAGCGGGTCGCCATCGCGCAGGCGATGCTCGGCCTGCCCGACCTGCTGGTCCTCGACGAGCCGACCAACGGGCTCGACCCGCCCCAGATCCACGCCATGCGCGAGGTGCTGCGCTCCTACGCCGCGACCGGCCGCACGGTGATCGTCTCCAGCCACCTGCTCAGCGAGATCGAGCAGACC
>DASQNB010000345.1:0-2913 GCA_035645175.1 Geodermatophilus sp. | reverse complement strand
GCCCGCGGGATGGAGTCGGTGACCAGCTGCACCACCCGCTTGGCCGCCTCCCCGCTCCCGCCGGCCGGGACGACGACGACCTCGCGGTCGGGGGAGTCCACCGGCGGCAGCTCCCCGGCGCGGACGGCGTTGGCCAGCCGCGCGATCGCCCCGCCCTCCGCCTGCCGGTACAGGGTGGTCAGCTCGGTGACCGGCACGGCTCCCGAGTCGATGAGGTCGCCCAGCACGTGGCCCGGGCCGATCGAAGGCAGCTGCGCCGGGTCGCCCACCAGCAGCAGGTGGGTGCCGTCCGGGCAGGCCTCCAGCAGCGCCGCGGTGAGCTCGACATCGAGCATCGAGGCCTCGTCGACCACGACGACGTCGGCGTCCAGCGGCCACTCCTCGTTGCGGGCGAACCCGCCGGAGGTGCCCTGCGCGCCCAGCATCCGGTGCACCGTGACCGCCGGGTGGTCGGTCAGCTCCTCCAGCCGCTTGGCCGCGCGGCCCGTGGGGGCGGCGAGCGCGACCTCGGTGCCCTTGGACTGCAGCAGCGTGACGACAGCGGCGACCGTGCGGCTCTTGCCGGTACCGGGCCCGCCGGTCAGCAGCGAGACGCCGGCACCGAGCACCTGCGCGACCGCCTGCTTCTGGGCGTCGTCCAGGCCCTTGGCGACCGCGCGGACGGCGGCGGGGTCGGCGATCCGCTCGGCGGTGGCGGCCAGCCGGGCGACGTTCTCCGCGACCGCCTCCTCGGCCATCCCGTACCGGGCCAGCGACAGCGTGCGCACGGCCTCGGTCCGGGTTCCCTCGCGAGCTTGCGAGCGGAGGGCAGGCCGAGGTCCTTCTGCGGGCTCGGGCAGCTCGGCTGCGTCGTCCCCACCCTCCCCCTCGTCGTACTCCGGCTCCGGCGGTTCGTGCTCGAGCACCTCGCCGGACTCCACGGCCGCGACGACCGCCGCGGCCGGGTCGGTCACGCCGTCGGCGCGCAGCGCGGCGACCACCAGGTCGGCGGGGAGCACGGTGTGCCCGTCGCGGGTCGCCGTCCGCAGGGTCTGCGCGACGATCGCCCGGCCGCGGCGGGTGTCCTGCTTGTCGGCGCCGGGCAGGACGGCGATGGCCAGCCGGTCGGCGTCGCCGAGGGTGACCCCGGTGAGGCCGAGCAGCGCCCACGGGTCGTCGCGCAGCCGGCGGGCGGCGTCGTTGCCCAGGGCGTCGGCGGCGGTGGCGGCGAGCTTCGCCTCCAGGCCCGCGCCGACCAGCAGCCCCACGACCTCGTAGGTGGGCGCGGCGGCCAGGAAGCTGGAGAACAGTCGCTCGGCGCGTTGCCGACCCACGCGCGGCAGCTTGAGCAGCCGGTCGGCGGTGACGTCGTCGGGGGAGGTGATGCCGGCGGCGGGCAGCTCGGCAGCCGCCCGCTTGCCCAGCCCCGGCCACAGGCCCGCGGCGCAGAAGGCGGCGAAGACGGGGTCGGTCGCGGTGGTCACGACTCCTCCTCGCCGGCGCTCGTCGGCCACGAGTCCGACGGTGCTGTGGTCCTCAGCTCGCTCACCTGTCCGACCGCCGCTCGGGGTAGCCGAAGTAGGGGGCCGAGACGTCCTCGAGCGCGGTGCGGATCGCCGCCGGCAGCCGCACCGCCTCGGCGTCCAGCGAGGACTGCAGCTGCGCGGCCGTGCGCGCCCCCACCACGGGGGCGGTGACGCCGGGCCGGTCGCGCACCCAGGCCAGCGCCACGGCCAGCGGCGTGGTGCCCAGCCCCTCGGCGGCGGTGACCACCGCCTCGACGATCCGGTCGGCCGTGGCCGAGCGCAGCCCGTCGATGAAGCCCTGCCACTGCGGGGAGGCGCCTCGCGACTCCGCCGGCGGGCCCTGCCGGTACTTGCCGGTGAGCAGCCCGCGGCCCAGCGGCGACCAGGCCAGCACGCCCAGTCCCAGTGACTCGGCGGCCGGCATCACCTCGCGCTCGACCCCGCGCTGCAGCAGCGAGTACTCCACCTGGGTGGTCACCACCGGCACCCGGCCGGGCCAGGCGCGCTGCCAGGTGACCGCCTGTGCGGTCTGCCAGCCGGTGAAGTTGCTGATGCCGACGTAGCGCACCCGCCCGGAGGAGACGGCGGCGTCGCAGGCGGCGAGGGTCTCCTCCAGCGGCGTCGTGTCGTCCCAGGCGTGCAGCTGCCACAGGTCGACGTGGTCGGTGCCCAGGCGCTCCAGCGAGGCGTCCAGGGCGGCCAGCAGGTGGCCGCGGGAGGCGCCGCGGCCCATCGGCCCGGGTGCCGTGCGCCCGACGGCCTTGGTGGCGACCAGCACGTCGGAGCGGGGGACGACGTCGACCAGCAACCGGCCGAGGAGGCGCTCGCTCTCCCCGTCGCAGTAGACGTCGGCGGTGTCGACCAGCGTGCCGCCGGCGTCGACGAAGGCCGTCAGCTGCATCGCGGCCTCGTCCTCGTCGGTGTCCCGGCCCCAGGTCATGGTGCCCAGGGCCAGCCGCGAGACGACCAGCCCGCTGCGCCCGAGCGCGCGTTGTTCCACGGGAGGCAAACCTACCGGCGGGTCGGGACGTCGGCCGGGGACCGCGGTGCTCGCCTGCGTGCCGCGCGGAGCCCCGGACGGCCGCGGCCTAGGGTGGCCTCCCGTGCTCCTCCGAACCACCCCCGCCGCCCCACCGACCGACCCCCGACGACGGGGGCGCTGCGGTCGATGAGCTGGATCGAGGCCGTCGTCCTGGGGCTGGTCCAGGGCCTGACGGAGTTCCTGCCCATCTCCTCCAGCGCGCACCTGCGGGTCGTGGGCGAGGCCTTCGGCTGGGGTGACCCGGGCGCGGCGTTCACCGCGATCACCCAGATCGGCACCGAGGCCGCGGTGCTGCTCTACTTCCGCCGCGACATCGGCCGCATCATCAGCGCCTGGGCGCGCTCGCTCGGCAACCGCGAGCTGCGC
>DASQNB010000344.1:0-11591 GCA_035645175.1 Geodermatophilus sp. | reverse complement strand
GGTCGGTCCGGTCGGCCCCGTGGGTGAGCAGGGCGACAAGGGCCCGGTCGGTCCGGTCGGCCCCGTGGGTGAGCAGGGCGACAAGGGCCCGGTCGGTCCGGTCGGCCCCGTGGGTGAGCAGGGCGACAAGGGCCCGGTGGGTCCGATCGGCCTGATCGGCGAGCGCGGCCTCCAGGGGCCGATCGGTCTCCGCGGCGTGGCCGGCCCCCAGGGTGAGACCGGCCCGCAGGGCGCCCAGGGTGCCGAGGGCGAGACCGGCCCGCAGGGTGAGCGGGGACTGCCCGGCTCCACCGGGCTGCCCGGCGAGCAGGGCCCCCAGGGCCTGGCCGGCGAGCAGGGCCTGCGGGGTCCGTCCGGCGAGCGGGGTCCGGTCGGCGAGCAGGGACTCCAGGGTGAGCAGGGGCTGCCCGGCGCCCGCGGTCAGCGCGGGGTCATCGGGGAGACCGGCGAGGCCGGCGAGAAGGGCCCGCGTGGGCTGCAGGGCGAGCACGGCGAGCGCGGCGAGCGCGGCGAGCCGGGCATCCGCGGACTGCAGGGCCCCCAGGGCGTGCAGGGCCCGGCCGGCATCGCCGGTCCGGTCGGTCTGCCCGGGGTGCAGGGCGCGCAGGGCCCGACCGGTCCGGCCTGGCTGTACCAGCCCAGCACCGCCGAGCTCGCGGCCAAGGTCAAGCAGGCGGCGCTGGACGTCTCGCCGCGCACCGTGCTCGACCCGCGGGTGGGCGTCCGCTACCTCGCCACGCTGACGTCACGGCTGGTGAAGCTGCAGGGCGGGCTGTTCCTGCGCGCCATCGTCGACACCGACGCGGCGGCCAACGACAAGCCGGTGGTCGACCGTTCCAACGTGCGCTCCATCGCCTGACCGCACCGCAGGACCGGAGGGCGCCTCGTACCGCTGCGGCGGTACGAGGCGCCCTCCGGTGCGGTCCGGGCGCGGCGGCCGGCCTCACGCGCCGGTGAAGCGCTGCTCGAGCCCCTGCACCTCCGGCAGGCCGATCAGGTCGGTGAACTCGCCGAACGAGGGCAGCCCGTCGAGGGAGGGGACGCCGTCCCGCTGCAGCGTCGCCAGCAGCGCGCGGATCCCCGCCGTCGCGGCCAGCAGGGTGCCGATCGGGTAGATGACCAGCGCGAAGCCGAGCTCGGCCAGCCGTTCCAGCGACAGCGGGGGAGTGCGCCCGCCCTCGGCCCAGTTGAACACCAGCGGCGCCACGCCCGCGAGCTCCGCGGCCACCCGCTCGACATCCGCCTCGCTCGGGGGTGCCTCCACGAACAGCAGGTCGGCGCCGGCGTCGGCGTAGGCCCGGGCCCGGTCCAGCGCGTCGTCCACGCCGCTGACCGCGACCGCGTCGGTGCGCGCGATGAGCACCAGGTCGGGGTCGCGGCGGGCGGCGACGGCGGCGCGGACCTTGCCGACCATCTCGTCGGCCCCGATCAGTGCCTTGCCGCTCATGTGCCCGCACTTCTTGGGCATCACCTGGTCCTCGAGCTGGATGCCGGCGACCCCGGCCTGCTCGTAGAGCTGCACGGTGCGGACGACGTTGAGCGCGTTGCCGTAGCCGGTGTCGGCGTCGGCGATGACCGGGACGTCGACGGCGGCGGCGATCCGGCGGGCGTTGTCCACCATCTCCGCACCGGTGAGCAGCCCGACGTCGGGGCGGCCGATCAGCGAGGCCGTCGTCCCGAAGCCGGTCATGTAGACGGCGGCGAAGCCGGCCTGCTCCACCAGCCGGGCCGACAGCGCGTCGTACGCGCCGGGCGCCACGAGCGGCCGCGTCGTCGCCAGCAGCTCGCGCAGCCGGGACCGCGGTGCCCGCCCGTTCCCCAGCAGATCCCCCACGGCGACCTCCTCGTTGTATGCAGTAACGCGATCGTCACGCTGCGAGCATTGTCCGCGACGCGGGGACCCCTCTAGGTTTGCACACAATCTCGAGGGGGTGTGACGGCTGACACGATCGCTGACCTCGGCCGAACGGGCGCTGACCACCCTGCGCGAGATGATCATGGGCGGCGACCTGGCCCCTGGTGCGCGCCTGGGCGAGGTCGAGCTCGCCGAGCGGCTCGGGGTGAGCCGGACGCCGGTCCGCGAGGCCCTCTCCCGGCTGGCCGCGGAGGGCCTGGTGGAGATCGCCCCCAACCGCGGCGCCCGGGTGGCCACCTGGACCGTCGCCGAGCTCGAGGGCGTCTTCGACCTGCGGTCGGTCCTCGAGCCGCAGCTCACCGCGCACGCCGTCCCGAACGCCACGCCCGCCGACGTCGAGGAACTCGACGCCCTCGCCCGGCGGATGCACGAGGTCGG
Organism: Geodermatophilus sp.; assembly: GCA_035645175.1. Classification (GTDB taxonomy): domain Bacteria; phylum Actinomycetota; class Actinomycetes; order Mycobacteriales; family Geodermatophilaceae; genus Geodermatophilus. Next base: position 9,298 of record DASQNB010000344.1, on the reverse strand, counting down.
CAGCCCCGGACCGCACCAGGACCTCGACGCGCTGGTCCCGCTCAACCGCGCCTTCCACGACCGGCTGGTCACCCTCGCCGCGCACCCCACCCTGGCCGCCGCGCTGGCCGCGGCGATCCACCCGCCGATCGTGCGCCGCAACTTCCTCACCTACGACGAGGCGTCGCTGCGCCGCAGCCTGGCGCACCACAGCGAGATCGTCGCCGCGGTGCGCGCCGGCGACCCCGAGTGGGCCCGCGCGGTCATGACCTCGCACATCGCCAACGCCCGCGCCGTGATGGTCCGGGCCGCCCGCCTGCAGGCGACCGAGAAGGCCACCCGAGCAGAGGAGACCGCATGAGCTACCGACTCGGAGTCGACGTCGGGGGCACGTTCACCGACGTCCTGCTCGTCGACGAGGACAGCGGCGCCACCTGGCGGGCGAAGACCGCCTCGACCCCGGCCGACCAGGCCGTCGGGGTGCTCACCGGCATCGGCAGGGTGTGCGCCGACGCCGGCATCGACATGGGCGAGGTCGCGCAGGTGCTGCACGGGACGACGGTCGCGACCAACGCGATCCTCGAGGGCAAGGGCGCCACCGTCGGGCTGGTGACGACGAGGGGCTTCCGGCAGGTGCTGCAGATCGCCCGCTCCTTCGTCCCCGGCGGGCTGGCCGGCTGGATCATCTGGCCCAAACCCGAGCCGCTGGCCGACCTGGAGGACACCGTCGAGGTCGACGAGCGGATCGCCAGCGACGGCGCGGTGGTCCGCCCCCTCGACGAGGACGACGTCCGCCGGCAGCTGGCGCGGCTGGCCGGCCGCGACGTCCAGGCCCTCGCGGTCTCGCTGATCAACTCCTTCGCCGACCCCGCGCACGAGCGGCGGATCGCCGCGATCGCCGCGGACGTGCTGCCCGGCGTCCCGGTGTCGCTGTCCTCCGACGTGCTGCCCGAGCTGCGCGAGTACGAGCGGACGCTGACCACCGTCGCCAACGGCTACGTGCAGCCGCAGGTCAAGAAGTACGTGCAGCACCTGTCGGCCGGCCTGCGCGAGGGCGGGGTGGCCGGCGAGCTGTCGATCCTGCGCAGCGACGGCGGCCTGCAGTCGGCCGACGCCGCGGTGGCCGCCCCGGTGACCATGCTGCTGTCCGGCCCGGCCGGCGGGGTCACCGGCGCGGTGTGGGTGGCCGAGCAGTGCGGCCACCGCGACCTGATCACCTTCGACATGGGCGGCACCTCGACCGACGTGGCGCTGGTCCGCGACCTCGACCCGCGGATCGGCCGGGAGACCAAGGTCGGCGACCTGGCGGTGCGCGCCTCCAGCGTCGACGTCCGGACCGTCGGCGCCGGCGGCGGCTCGATCGCCCACGTGCCGCAGCTGACCCGGGCGCTGCGGGTCGGCCCGCAGTCCGCCGGCGCCGACCCCGGACCGGCCGCCTACGGCAAGGGCGGGGTCGAGCCGACGGTCACCGACGCCAACGTCGTCCTCGGCTACCTGCCCTCGTCGCTGGCCGGCGGGGAGATCACGCTGGACGTCGAGGCCTCGCGGGCCGCGGTGGCCAAGGTCGCCGAGGCGATGGGCCTGGGCTCCCCGGAGGCCGCGGCCGCCGGGATCGTCGACATCGTCAACGAGAACATGCTCGGCGGGCTGCGGCTGGTCTCGGTGCAGCAGGGCTTCGACCCGCGCGACTTCGCCCTCGTCGCCTTCGGCGGCGCCGGCCCGCTGCACGCCAACGCGCTGGGGAGGCTGACGGGCGCGTGGCCGGTGATCATCCCGCCCGGGCCCGGGCTGCTGTGCGCGCTCGGCGACGCGACCACCAGCCGGCGCGACGAGTCCGCCCGCACCGTGCTGCGCCGCTTCGGCCGGCTGACCGGCACCGAGCTGGCGCAGGTCCTGCGCGAGCTGGCCGACGACGCCGGCGAGCGGCTGGCCGCCCAGGGACTGCCACGGGAGGACCAGACGGTCGGCTACCAGGTCGACGTCCGCTACCACGGTCAGGGCTTCGAGATCCCGGTCGCCGTCGACCCGTCGTGGCTCGACGACGACGGCGGGGCGGGTGGGGGCAGCACGGACGGGGCGCTGCGCACGCTGGGGGAGGCCTTCGACGCCGAGCACGACCGGCTGTTCTCCTTCCTGCTCGGTGTCGACCACGAGCTGGTCAACGCCCGCGCGACCGTCACCGGCCCGCGCCCCGACGTCGCCCCGGTGCACCTCGAGGCCGGGGACGGCGACCCGCGCGAGGCCCTGGTGGCCGAGCACCCGGTGTACGTCGACGGCGGCTCCGCGAGCGCCGCGGTCTACGACCGGGCACGGCTGCGCGCGGGCGACGTCGTCCGCGGTCCGGCGATCGTCACCGAGATGGACTCCACGACGCTGGTCCTGCCCGGGCACGTCGCCGTCGTCCACCCCTCGGGTTCCCTGCTCATCACCCCGGCGGAGGGCTGACCCATGGCACGGATCATCGAGACCGCGACCGGCACCGTCGACCGGGTCGACGTCGACCCGGTGACCCTCGACCTCATCGAGAACGGGCTGCGCAACGCCCGCTACGAGATGGACGAGGTGCTCTTCCGGACGGCGCTGTCGCCGGGCATCCGCGAGCAGCACGACGAGTTCCCGCTGATCGGCGACCCCGAGGGGAAGATGGTCGTCGGCCAGTTCGGCCTCTCCGTCCCCGACTTCCTCGCGGGCTTCGACGACACCGTCGAGGAGGGCGACGTCCTGCTGACCAGTGACCCCTACGCCTGCGGGGCGGCGATCAGCCACGCCAACGACTGGCTGCTGGTCGTGCCGATCTTCAAGGACGGCCGGGTCGTCGGCTGGGCGTCGATGTTCGGGCACATGAGCGACGTGGGCGGGAAGACGCCGTCGTCGATGCCCACCGACGCGCGCACCATCTACGAGGAGGGCGTGGTCATCCCGCCCTTCAAGCTCTACCGGCGGGGCGAGCTGAACGACGACGCGCTGCGGATCATCCTCAACCAGGTGCGGATGCCCGACTGGAACCGCGCCGACCTCAACGGCCTGGTCGCGGCCTGCCGCACCGCCGCGCGGCGGGTGGTGGAGATGTGCGACCGGTTCGGCACCGCCACCTATCTCTCGGCGCTCGACGCGCTGCTGCAGCGCAACCACGACGCCATGAAGGTGCTCCTGTCGATGGTGTTCGAGGAGGGCCGCACGCTCTCCTTCACCGACTACATCTGCGACGACGGCGTCGGTAACGGGCCGTACGAGCTGAAGCTCTCGCTGACCCGCACCGGCGAGAAGGTGCACCTGGACTTCACCGGCTCCTCGCCGCAGGCGGCCGGGCCGATCAACTACTACATCAACGAGAACCTGACCCGGATGTTCTTCGGGATCTACATGATCACCGTCGCCGACCCGCAGATTCTCTGGAACGACGGCTTCTACCCGCTGGTCGACGTGACGATCCCGGACGGCTCGTACTGGAAGCCGAAGCACCCGGCGGCGCTGTCGGGCCGCAACCACGGCATCGGCCGGGTGTTCGACCTGTTCGGCGGGCTGCTCGGGCAGACCAACCCCGCGCTGCTCAACGCCGCCGGCTTCTCCTCCTCGCCGCACTTCATGTACTCCGGGCACTACACGGCCGGGGAGCGGGAGGGCGAGTGGTTCCAGCTCTACTCGATCGGCTTCGGCGGCATCCCCGGCCGCCCGATGGGTGACGGCCCGGACGGGCACTCGCTGTGGCCGAGCTTCGTGAACATCCCCTGCGAGTACCTCGAGTCCTACTACCCGCTGCGGATCGAGACGTGGGAGACCGTCGCCGACACCGGTGGCCCCGGGCTGCACCGCGGCGGCAACGGCGTCGACGTCGCCTACGTCTTCGAGGAGCCCGGCGAGATCGCCATCCACGACGACCGCTGGCTCACCTACCCGTGGGGGGTCAACGGCGGGCACCCGGGCGCCCGCGGCCGCAAGTGGGTCGACCGCGCCGACGGCACCCGCGAGGTGCTGCCGTCCAAGTGCCACGGGGTGCCGGTGGCGCCCGGCGACGTCCTGCACTTCGTCACCTGGGGCGGCGGCGGGTGGGGCGACCCGCTGGAGCGCGACCCGGAGCTGGTGGCGAAGGAGGTGCGGCGCGGGCTGGTGACGGTCCAGGGTGCGGAGCGGTACGGCGTCTGCGTGACCGAGGACGGCGAGGTGGATGCCATGTCCGTCGACTGGGAGGCCACCACGACCCTGCGCGACTGCATGCGCGCCGACCGCCCGGCCGAGCTGCCGGTGTTCGACATGGGCCCGCCGGTCGACGAGTTGCTGGCCCGCTGCGAGGAGGAGACCGGGCTCCCGGCCCCGAGGCGCCCGGTGTGGACGTCGGCGTGAGCCGGGTCGTTCCCGGTGAGATCGCCGATCTCGCACGGCTGTGGTCCCCGGATCGTGCGAGATCGCCGATCTCGCCGCGTCGGGAGGGGTGGCGGTGAGCGGGCCGCACGGGTCGGCGTTCTCCGGCCGGGTCGGCTGGGGCGCGCGCCCCGCAGTGCTCGTCGTCGACCTCTGCCGCGCCTACACCGAGCCGGGCGGCCCGTTCGCGCTGCCCGACCCCGGGCCCGCGGTGGCGGCGACGGCCGACCTGGTCGCCGCCGCGCGGGCGGGCGGGCACCTCGTCGTGTGGACGGCGGTCCGCTACGCCACGGGCCTGGAGGACGGCGGGCTGTTCGTGCACAAGGTGCCGGCGCTGGCCTGCTTCGTCGAGGACGCGCCCGGCGGCTGGGGTGCGCTGACCCTGGCCCCGGGCCCGGGGGAGCCGGTGGTGGTCAAGCAGTACGCCTCCGCCTTCTTCGGCACCTCGCTGGCCTCCACGCTGCACGCCGCGGGCGTGGACACGGTGGTGGTCACCGGCGTCTCCACGTCGGGCTGCGTGCGGGCCACCGCCATGGACGCGCTCAACTCCGGCTTCCGGCCGCAGGTGGTGCGCCAGGCCTGCGCCGACCGCACGCCGGCGCTGCACGAGAACAACCTGGCCGACCTCGACGCGAAGTACGCCGACGTGGTCGACCTGCCCGAGGCCCTGGCGCGCCTGTAGCGCCTCTCGATCGCGGCGCCGCCCGGCTGCTCCCCCCGCGCCGGGCGGCGCCGTTCCCACCACGAGGATGAGGACCGTGCCGAGGACGAGTGCGGGGCTGCTGCTCCACCGGCGCGGCCCGGACGGCGGGATCGAGGTGCTCATCGGGCACATGGGCGGGCCGTTCTGGGCGCGCAAGGACGCCGGTGCGTGGTCGATCCCCAAGGGGGAGCACGGTCCCGACGAGGAGCCGCGCGACGTCGCGCTGCGCGAGTTCGCCGAGGAGCTGGGTGCGCCGGCGCCGGTCACCGACCTCGTGCCGCTCGGCGAGGTCCGGCAGTCCGGCGGCAAGCGGCTGACGGTGTGGGCGGCGGAGGGCGACTTCGACGCGGCGGGCGCGGTCAGCAACACCTTCTCCCTGGAGTGGCCGCCGCGCTCGGGCCGCGTGCAGGAGTTCCCCGAGATCGACCGCGCCGCGTGGACGACCCTCGACGAGGCGCGGGTGAAGCTCGTGCAGGGCCAGGTGCCGCTGCTGGACCGGCTGTTCGGCCTGGTGACTTCGCAACGGTCCGACGAAGACTCGTCCCACTGACCACACCGCAGGCCGACGGGGGCTGCGTCCTGGCAGGGTCCCGCCCGAGTGGAGTCGCCGGACTCCCCGGGTGCTGAGGAGGACGCCATGTCGGCGTGTGCGAGGTGCGGCGCGGCCCGCCAGAAGGGCCGGTTCTGCATCGGCTGCGGCACGGCGGTGCCGCCATCCCCGTCGCCGCGGCCGCGGCCGCGTTCACCGCTGGCCGACGAACTGACCCAGCCGGTGCTGCGCCTGGACCGCCCGTCCCGGCCCGCCGTCCCCGCCCGCTGAGCACCGCACCGCCCGGGTCGCCGCTCCCGGCCCGGGCGGTGTCGACATGTCGACGTGTGGACGGGTCGTGACTCGGTTCACAGCAAGCAATACGCTTGCAGGAGTTAGCACAGGGGCTGGAGGGGGCACCATCAGAGACGTCAGGTCATCCCCGATCTCTGGAGTCCTCCCCACCATGACCGACAACGCCAAGATCATCAACCAGCTCCGCGCGCTCGTCCTGCTGACCCAGACCGAGGAGCAGGTCGCCCGCACCCGCATCTCCCAGGCCCGCACCGAGGCCGTGCGTCGCGAGCTGACCCAGAACGCCGACAACGCCGCCGAGCGGACCCGGGCGATCACCGACCAGCTGCGCGCCCTCGGTGGCGTGCCGGACGTCGTGACCCCCGCCGTGGGCCGTCTCTCCGCCGTCCTCAAGGCCGGTTTCGAGCAGGTCGAGCCGCTCGAGGAGGCCCTGCTGCAGGACCTCTCCCTGGAGCACCAGCTGCACGACCGCGCCACCTACGTCAAGGTGCTCGCCGAGCAGGCCCAGCTCCCGCGGGTCCGCGCGCTCGCCGAGCGGCTGCAGACCGCGCACGCGGCCACCATCGAGTGGCTGACCGTCGTCCTCGCCGAGGAGGCCATGGGCGGCCCCGCCGCCCTGCAGGCCACCGCGTTCCAGCGGGTCGCCGGCACCGCCGCCCGCGCGGCCAACGCCCCGGTCCGCTTCTGGGCCAACCGGGTCAACGAGGTCGTCGAGTCGGTGCAGCAGCGCCGCGAGCAGGCCGGCGAGCGGCTGAACGAGGCGACCGACAAGGCCTCGTCGTTCACCGACGCCGTCCGCGAGACGCTGACGGTCGGCCGCAGCGCCGCACTGCGCCGGGCCGAGCGGATCGCCCGCCGCGAGGGCAACCGGGACGCCGCCGAGGCCGCCCGCGCCGCCCGCGAGGAGCTCGGCGACGTCAGCGCCGACGAGCTGCCGATCAAGGGCTACGACTCGCTGTCGACGCAGGACGCGATCAAGGCGGTCAAGGAGCTCCGGACCGCGCACGACGTCCGGGTGATCCTCCGCTACGAGGAGACCCACAAGAACCGGACCAGCGTCGTCAACGCCACGCAGACCCAGGTCGCCACGCTGGCCAAGGAGGCCGTGGGCGTCGACAGCTGACGCCGCACCGCCCCCTCGCGAGGGCCCGTTCCCACACCGGGAACGGGCCCTCGCTGCCGTCCGGGGACGTCCGCGACGTGTGCGTGCGGGCGCGGTCGGTCCGGGCTCGCGCTCGTGCGGAGATCTCGCTCGCACCGGGTTTGACCCACCGACCGGGTCGGGGATGGGATGCCGCATGGACATCACACCGGAGGCCCTCGAGCAGGAGTTCTCCCTGACGACGGCCGTCACCCGCTTGGACTTCCTCAGCCGGCGGGACTCCGGGGCCACCACGCTGAACACGGTCCAGGACGTCGACACCGACGACTGGACCTCGTTCAAGGCCGCGACGACCTCCCTGGACGTCCCCGAGTCGCTGGAGCTGCTCGCCCTCAGCGAGGTCGTCGCCCGCAAGGCCCGCGACAGCCAGCTGACCGGCTTCCGCGCCGCACTGCGCGGCGGCGCCTCGTGGGAGCAGATCGCCGCGGCGCTCGACGTGCGGCCCGAGGAGGCCTGGACCCGCTACCACCAGCTCATCGAGCGCCAGGAGCGCTCCCGCGTGCTCGACGCCGACGCGGCCGAGGCCGCCCGCGAGCTCGCCGGGACCCGTCCCCGCTGACCACGGCACGCGCGCACCGGTTCCGCTGCGGCTCCCGATCCGCTGGACTGGCCCTGCCGTCGCCTCCTGCGGGCGCCGGTGCCCGAGAGCCCGAGCAGCCGTCGAGGAGGAACGCCATGAGCGCAACCACGGAGACAGGCGACATCACCGGCACCAAGGACAAGGACTACAACCTCATCTGGTTCACCGAGCAGTGCCTCAGCAACGCGCTGCGCCTGGAGACCTACATCCAGGACGCCGAACGGGACGGCGACAACGAGCTCGCCGAGCTGTTCCGCAAGGCGCAGAGCGACAGCCGCAAGGGCGCCGAGCGGGGCAAGTCGCTGCTGTCCGCGCGCATGCGGAGCTGACGGCCGAACGAGACACGGGGGGCGGGCGCCGACCGGCGCCCGCCCCCCGTGCCGGTCGGCTGACGGTGTCCGCGCGTCGGCTTCCGCCCCCGGTCCGCTCCTCGGTCGCTGGCGCTCCCCGACGGCGTCAGTCGACGGTCACCCCGCGCCAGAACGCCACGCGGCCGGTGATCTCCTTCGCGGCGTCCTTCGGCTCCGGGTAGTACCAGGCGGCGTCGGGGTTGGTCTGCCCGTCGACCTCCAGCGAGTAGTACGACGCCGTCCCCTTCCACGGGCACACCGTGGTCCTCCCCGACGGGCGCAGGACGTCGTCCCGCACCGCCTCCCGCGGGAAGTAGGCGTTGCCCTCGACGGTGACGACGTCGTCGGACTCGGCGATGACGGTCCCGTTCCAGCTCGCGGTTGCCATGTGACCGGCAACACCGCGGCCCGCGACCGGCATTCCGCCGCAGGCCGGCGCCTGGGGAGCAGGCGGTCCCGCTCCCCAGGCCCCGCTGGTCAGCTGCCCTGGAGGTGCCGGACGACGGCCTCGAGCTCCTCGGACGGTGAGAAGTCGACGTACTCGCAGTCGGTCAGCGCCTCCGGCCCGTGGCCGGCCGCCCAGTAGAACGCCTGCCCCGCCTCGTGGGTGGTGACGCCGTCCTTGCCGTGCATCGCGAGGCGGCCGCTGATCATGTAGCCCCAGTGCGGGCAGGGGCAGAGGTCGCCCGGGAGCCCGGCGAGGGCCGGCCGGAGGTCGGCTCCGGCGGGCAACCGCACCCAGGCGACGCTCATCCCCCCGACGCGTTCGGTCCGGAACTCGACCCCGTCGCCCTCGATCGCGATGGGGAGGTCGGTGCGCGCGATGGCCTGCATGACTCCTCCTCGAGCCGTCACGGCCGGATGTTCTGGTTGAGGCGGAACAGGTTGCCGGGGTCCCAGGCCCGCTTCACCTCGCGCAGTCGCTCGTAGTTCGCGCCGTAGTTCTCCGCGACCTTCGGCTGGTCGTCGGCGGAGGCGAAGTTGGTGTAGCCGCCCGGCGCCGAGTGCGGGGCGATCGCCGCGTGGTACTCCTTCACCCACCGGGTGTTCGCCTCGTTGTCGGCCGGGTCGGGCCACATGCCCGCGATCACCGCGGCGAAGGTGGCATCCCGGTGGCCGAAGGCGGTCGCGTCGGGTGCCACGTCGTGCGCGGCGCCGTTGATCGGGTACAGGTGCATGACCGAGCTGACCGCCGGCACCCGCGGCCCGTGCTCGAGGTGCGCGGCGATCGCCTCGTCGGTGAGCTCGGTGACGTAGGCGGCCTTCCAGTAGTGCTGCAGCCCCGGCGGGTGCAGCGCGTCGAACGCGCTGTTGAGCGCCG
>DASQNB010000343.1:0-12648 GCA_035645175.1 Geodermatophilus sp. | reverse complement strand
TGCTGGCCGGCCAGCGCCCCGACCGCACGCCCCGCCTTCGTCGAGCCGGTGAACGCGATGACCCGCACCGGCGGCGCGGTCACCATTGCCTCGCCGACGTCCGCGCCGCCGGGCAGGACCTGGAACACGCCGACCGGCAGCCCTGCCTCCTCGAACACCCGGGCGAAGAGCACCCCGCCGGAGACCGCGGTGCGCGGGTCCGGCTTGAGGACGACGGCGTTGCCCAGCGCCAGCGCCGGTGCTATCGCCCGGATCGCCAGGATCGTCGGAACGTTGAACGCGCGATGACGCCGACGACGCCGGCCGGCACCCGGCGGGCGAAGGACAGCCGGGGCGCCCCGGTGCGCAGCAGCTCCCCGTACGGGTGCGACGGCAGCGCGGAGGCCTCGTAGCACTCCTGCGCCGTCGTGTGCACCTGGAAGTCGCCGAAGGGCTGGATCGCGCCGGTCTCCCGGGCCAGCCAGCCCCGGACCTCCTCGGCGTGGGCCTCCAGCACCGCACCGGCGCGACGCAGCACCCGCGCGCGGTCCTCGAACGGCAGCGCCGCCCACGCCCGCTGCGCCTCGGCCGCGCGATCCGCCGCGGCGGCGACGTCCTCCGGGGTGGCCCGCCCGACCGCGCCGACGACGTCCCCGGTGGCCGGCTCCACGACGTCGTAGGTGCCGCCCGACCCGTCGGTCCAGGCGCCGGTCCAGAGCTTCCCCTGCCACGCGCCGTCGTCCAGCAGCGCCATGTGTCTCCCCTCGTCGGTGGACGGCCCGTCCTGGGGTCGCCCCGGGCGCCGCCTCCCGGCAGGGTAGGTGCGTCGGCAGCAGGCCGGTCGGCCGGAGCAGGAGGGGTCCATGGGCATCAGCGACAGCGCGGAGTGGCAGGCACTGGCCGAGCACCACCGGGAGGTGGGCGACCGCCACCTGCGGGACCTGTTCGCCGAGGACCCCGGCCGCGGCACGGACCTCACCGTGCGCGCCGGCGACCTGTACCTCGACTACTCCAAGAACCGCCTCACCCGCGAGACGGTCCGGCTGCTCGCCGCACTGGCCGAGCGGGCCGGGCTGCGCGAGCGCACCGAGGCGATGTTCTCCGGGCAGCACGTCAACAGCACCGAGGACCGGGCGGTGCTGCACGTGGCGCTGCGCGACCCGCACACGAGCGGTCTCGACGTCGACGGCCAGGACGTGCGGCACGACGTGCACGAGGTCCTGGGCCGGATGGCGGACTTCGCCGACCGGGTGCGCAGCGGGGAGTGGACCGGGCACACCGGCGAGCGCATCCGCGCGGTGGTCAACATCGGCATCGGCGGGTCGGACCTCGGGCCGGCCATGGCCTACACCGCCCTGCGGGACTGGTCCGACCGGTCGCTGGCCTTCCGGTTCGTCTCCAACATCGACCCGACCGACCTCGCCGAGGCCACCCGCGACCTCGACCCGGCCACCACACTGTTCATCGTCGCGTCGAAGACCTTCACCACCCAGGAGACCCTGACCAACGCGAAGGAGGCCCGCCGCTGGCTGGTCGAGGGCCTCGGCGGCGACGAGAAGGCCGTCGCGAAGCACTTCGTCGCGGTCTCCACCAACGCCGAGAAGGTCGCCGAGTTCGGCATCGACACCGCGAACATGTTCGGCTTCTGGGACTGGGTCGGCGGCCGGTACTCGTTCACCTCGGCGATCGGGCTCTCGCTCATGGTCGCGATCGGCCCGGAGCAGTACCGCGAGCTGCTCGACGGCTTCCACACCGTCGACGAGCACTTCCGCACCGCGCCGTACGAGGAGAACCTCCCGGCTCTGCTCGGCCTGATCTCGGTCTGGTACGTCGACTTCTTCGGCGCGCAGAGCCAGGCGGTGCTGCCCTACTCGCAGTACCTCGCCCGCTTCCCGGCCTACCTGCAGCAGCTGTGCATGGAGTCCAACGGCAAGTCGGTGACCCTCGACGGCTCGCCGGTCGACGTCCCGACCGGCGAGATCGTCTGGGGCGAGCCGGGCACCAACGGCCAGCACGCCTTCTACCAGCTGCTGCACCAGGGCACGGTGCTGGTGCCGGCGGACTTCCTCGCCTTCGCCCAGCCCAATCACGACCTCGACGGCATGCACGACCTCTTCCTGGCCAACTTCCTGGCCCAGCCGCGCGCGCTGGCCTTCGGCCGCACGGCCGAGGAGGTCGCCGCCGAGGGGACGGCGGAGGCAGTCGTCCCGCACAAGGTCATGCCGGGCAACCGCCCGTCCAACGCGATCGTCGCGCCGAAGCTGACGCCGTCGGTGCTGGGCCAGCTGGTCGCCGCCTACGAGCACCGGGTCTTCACCCAGGGCGTCGTCTGGGGGATCAACTCCTTCGACCAGTGGGGTGTGGAGCTGGGCAAGGTCATGGCCAACCAGCTCGCGCCCAAGCTGCAGAGCGAGGCCGCGCCCGACTACGACGCCGACTCCTCCACCAACGAGCTGGTCCGGCTGCTGCGGGAGGGCCGCGGCCGACCGGCCTGAGAAAGGACCCCCCTGCCCCCGCCACTCGTAGAAGGACCCCGTCCTCCTCACCGCTCGCAGGCTCGCGGCGAGCCTCTGGACGGGGCCGGCGGGTCCATGCAGGGGGGCCGACCGGGGGACGGTCACTCCGGGCCGCGCAGCTCCTGCAGGATCGGTGCGGCGACCTTGAAGGCGTGGTTGGCCGCGGGCACGCCGGCGTAGACGGCGGCGTGCTGGATGACCTCGGCGATCTCCTCGTCGGTCAGTCCGTTGTTCACCGCGGCCCGGACGTGGAGGGCGAACTCGTCCCAGTGCCGCAGTGCGATGGTGATCGACAACGTCATCAGGCTGCGGTCGCGGCGCGCCAGCCCGGGTCGCTGCCAGACGTCGCCCCAGGCGGTGCGGGTGATGTAGTCCTGGAAGTCGGCGGTGAACGGCGTCGTGCTCGCCACCGCGCGGTCGACCCAGGCGTCGCCGAGCACCTCGCGGCGGGTGCGCATGCCGGCGTCCCGGCGGGCATCGTCGGTGTCGGGCAGCTCGGTCACAGGTGCCCGCCCGCCGCGTCGAGGTGGCCGAGCAGCGCGCCGGTGACCTCGAGGGTCGACTCCAGGTTGGCCAGGTGCGCGCCGGGGCTGACGGTCACCAGCTCGGCGCCGGCGATCCCGTCCGCGATCGCCCGCTGGTGGTCCGGCGGGAGCGCGGGGTCCTCCGCACCGGACACCACGAGCGTGGGTGCGGTGATCCGGCCGAGGTCCGCGCGCAGGTCCAGCCGCGCGACCACCTCGGCGCAGGCGGCGTAGCCCTCGTCGTCCGCGGCGGCGACCATGCCCTCGAGCCGGGCGACCAGCTCGGGGTGCGCCGCGGCGTACTGCGGCGTGAGCCAGCGGGCGACCACGGCCGGCGCGATGCTCGCGGTGCCGTCGGTGCGGGCGGCGGCCGCGCGGTCGAGGAAGCCCTGCGGCTCGACCTTCGCCGAGGAGCACAGCACCGTCAGGCGGCCGACCCGATCGGGCTCGCGGGCGGCCAGCCGCAGCGCGGTCATCCCGCCCAGGGACAGCCCCGCGACGTGGGCGTGCCGCACGCCGAGCCGGTCGAGCAGCGCGACGACGTCGTCCACCAGGTCGTCGAGGGTGTAGGGGCCCTCCGGAGCGGGGGAGTCGCCGTGGCCGCGGGTGTCGTAGGTGACCACCCGGAAGCGCTCGGCCAGCGCGGGCACCTGGGGGTCCCACATGCCCCGGGTGGCACCCAGCGAGTTGGACAGGACGACGACCGGCGCGTCGGCCGCCCCGTCCTCGGTGTACGAGACCTCGACGGCCGTCATGAAGATCCCTTCGTCAGTCGGTCCTCATCGGCCTGACTCCGCGGCTCGGTCCGCTCCTCGCTCGTCCCTCGCTGCGATGCTCCCGAACCTGTCGTCAGGCTGGCGTGCTCGGCCAGCGCGGCGTCGACCTGCACGCCGGCCTCCCCGACGTCGGGTGCCCCGGCGGCGAGCACCGCACGCACGTCGACGTCCGTGCGTGCGGCGACCACCTCGGCCAGCGGGCGATCGCTGTCCCGGGCCTCGCGGACGGCGGCGGCCGCGGCGTCGTGTGCGGCCCCCTTGCCGAGGGCGGGGCTCAGCGCCTCGGCGAGCGCGCCGGCCAGCGGGCCCTCGGCGGCGGCGGCCGCGGTGGCGGCCATCCGGGCGGGGTCCGGTCGCAGCCCGCGCAGGCTCTCGGCCAGCCAGGACGCCGCCGACCCGACGGTGGTGAGCAGCTCGGTGAGCGTCGGCCACTCGCTGTGCCAGGCCCCGGCGGCCCGCTCGTGCTCCTGCTCCATCGCGGACAGCAGCGTGGCGACCAGCCCCGGCGCGCGGCGGGCACAGGCCCGGGCGGAGATCGCGGCGACCGGGTTGCGCTTGTGCGGCATCGCGGACGAGCCGCCACGCTGCTGAGAACCAGGGCCCTCCCCCACCTCGGCCACCTCGGCGACCTCGGTCTGTGCGAGCAGCACGACGTCGACCGCGACGGTGGCGACCACACCCGCGGCGGCACCGAGGGCCCCGGCGAGGTCGGCCATCGGCAGCCGGACGGTGTGCCACGGGACGGCGGTGCCCGCCAGGTCGAGCTCCTCGGCCAGCGCCGCCCGCAGCGCGACCCCCGCCCCGCCGCTGGCGGCGAGCGTGCCGACCGCGCCGCCGTACTGCACCGGCAGTGCGGCGACCACCTCGGCCAGCCGCAGCCGGGCACCGTCCAGCCCGGCCAGCCAGCCGGCGGCCTTGAGGCCGAAGGTCGTGGGCAGCGCCTGCTGCATCAGCGTGCGGCCGGCCACCACGTCGTCCCGGTGGGTGCGGGCCAGCCCCGCTGCGGTCTCGGCAGCGGCGGCGAGGTCGGCGTCGACCGCGGCGACCGCGTTGCGCGCCAGCAGCAGCAGCGCGGTGTCCAGCACGTCCTGGCTGGTCGCGCCGACGTGGACCGCGACGGCGTCCCGCTCGCCCACCGCGTCCTGCAGCACCCGCACCAGCGGCGGCACCGGGTTGCCGGCGTCCGCGGCCCGCGCGACCACCGTGGCGAGGTCCAGTCGCTCCGGGTACGCACAGGCGGCGGTCACCGCGTCGGCCGCGGTCGCCGGCACCAGCCCGACCCGGGCCGCGGCCCGGGCCAGGGCGGCCTCGACGGCGAGCAGTGCCCGGAACCAGGCGTCGTCGGAGACGGCGGCCGCCGCCCCGCCGCGGGCGAAGGTCCCGTCGAACAGCGTCATACGGCGAAGAACACCGTCTCCCGGTCGCCCTGGAGGTGGACGTCGAGCCGGTAGCCGTCGTCCGTCGGCGTGGCGATCAGCGTCTGCCGGCGGTCCTCCGGCAACCCCTTCAGGACGGCGTCCTCGGCGTTGGCCTCCGCCTCGTCGGCGAAGTAGATCCGGGTGACGACGCGGTCGAGCAGGCCGCGGGCGAACAGCGACACGTCGATGTGCGGCGCCTGCAGGCCGCCCTCGCCGTCGGGCACCCGGCCGGGCTTGAGGGTGAAGAGGCCGAACTCGCCGGGGGGATCGATCGTCTGCACGCGGGCGTAGCCGCGGAAGCCGGGGTAGGACGACGCGCCGCGTGGGTCCTCGGGCGACGGGAAGCCGCCGTCCGGGTCGGCCTGCCAGGTCTCCACCATGGCGTCGGGGACGAGGTCGCCGGCGCCGTCGAAGACCCGCCCGCGGATCCAGATCCCACCCCCGGTGCCCTCGGCGGCGGCCCACGCGCCGTCCGGCCAGGTCAGCCCGATCGCCAGGTAGGGCCCGACGGTCGCGCTCGGGGTGGTGCCCAGCCGCAGCGGCTCGGTGAGGAAGCCGGTGCCGCGCCGCCCTGAACGCGGCTGGAAGGGCGTGGTCGGGTCCGGGGGGACGTCCAGCGGGTCCAGGGTCACGACTCCTCCTCGCCGGCGCTCGTCGGCGTCGTGACCGACGGTGCTGTGTCCATGGGTGACCTCGCGAGCTCGGTCACGCGACGTCTCCGTCGTCGTCGGTCTCGAACGGGGTCTGGTCCGTGCCGCGCAGCACGATGTCCCACTCGAAGGCCAGCGCCCAGTTGTCCTGGGTCCGCTCGAGGTCGTACCGGCTGATCGCCCGGTGGCGCGCCGCCGCCGGGATGGCGTTGAAGATCGGGTCCTGGCCGAACAGCGGGTCGTCGGGGAAGTACATCTGGGTGACCAGCCGCTGGGTGAAGGCCCGGCCGAACAGGCTGAAGTGGATGTGCGCCGGACGCCAGGCGTTGTGGTGGTTGCCCCACGGATAGGCCCCGGGCCTGATCGTCAGGAACTCGTACCGGCCCACACTGTCGGTCACCACCCGCCCGAGGCCGTCGAAGTGCGGGTCGAGCGGCGCGGGCCAGTTGTCGACGACGTGCCGGTAGCGGCCGGCCGCGTTGGCCTGCCACACCTCGACCAGCGCATCGGGCACCGGTCGGCCGTCGCTGTCGAGCACCCGCCCGTAGACGACGATCCGCTGGCCCAGCGCCTCGCCGCCCCTGCGCAGCGTCAGGTCGGCGTCCTGGGGCAGGACCCGGTCCTCGCCGAGCAGCGGGCCGGTCACCTCGGTGAGCCGGTGCGGCAGGTCGACGGGGGTGCGCAGCGGCGCCCGCAGCGCGGTGCTCCGGTAGTCGGCGTACGCGACGGGGGTGCGCAGCGCGGGGTCGGTCAGCACGTAGCGCGGCAGCTGGAGCCGGCTGCCGGATGTGGTCCCGGTCATGTCCGGGACCGTACGGCCGCGGGGCTACGCTGCCCAGCCTGGCCTTCCGGCCAGCGGAAGGAGGACGTCGTGGCCGGTGGCGGGAAGGCGGCGGGGCGGTCGGTCACCGCCCGGGCCCTGGCCGTGCTCGGCGCCTTCGACAGCAGCGCACCGCGGCTCACGCTGTCCGAGATCGCCGAGCGCTCCGGGACGCCGCTGTCGACGGCGCACCGGCTGCTCGCCGAGCTGACCGCCTGGGGAGCGCTGCACCGGCGCCCCGACGGCCGCTACGAGATCGGCCGTCGGCTGTGGGACCTCGGCCTGCTCGCCCCCGTGCAGCTGGAGCTGCGCCAGGTGGCTGCGCCGTTCCTGCTCGACGTGCACACCGCCACGCGCGACACCGTGCACCTCGCCGTCCGGGAGGGCCGCAGCGCGCTCTACGTCGAGCGCGTCTCCGGCCGCGAGTCGGTGCCGGTGGTCAGCCAGGTGGGCAGCCGGCTGCCCCTGCACGCCACCGGCGTGGGCAAGGTGCTGCTGGCCGTGGCGCCCGACGACGTGGTGGACGCCGTCCTGCGCGCGCCCACCCGCCAGACGCGGCACACGATCGTCGATCCCGGGCGGCTGCGCCGGGAGCTCGCCGAGGTGCGCCGCCGCGGGTACGCGCGCACGGCCGAGGAGATGTCGCTGGGCACCCTCTCGGTCGCGGTCCCGGTGCGCACGGAGCGGACCGACGGCCCGGTCGTCGTCGCCGCCCTGGGCATCGTCGTCCCCAGTCACCGGCGGGACCTGCTGCGCCTCGTACCGGTGCTGGAGGTCGCCGCGCGGGGCGTCGGGCGGGAGCTGTCGCGGGTGCAGCACTTCCACTGAGCGGGAGCATCCGGTTCCCCGCAGGGCGTATCGGGGGTCACACTCGCCGCTGTGCGCACTCAGGTGGGGATCATCGGCGCCGGCCCGGCCGGCCTGCTGCTGTCGCGGCTGCTGGCCCTGCAGGGCATCGACTCCGTCGTCCTGGAGAACCGGTCGCGGGACTACGTCGAGGCCCGCGTCCGCGCGGGGATCCTCGAGCAGAACACGGTCGACACGCTGACCGCCGCCGGCGTGGGCGACCGGCTGCACCGCGAGGGCCTGGAGCACTCCGGCATCCACCTGCAGTACCCGGGCACGCGGCACACGCTGGACTTCCCGTCGCTGTGCGGGCGCACCGTCTGGGTCTACGGGCAGACCGAGGTGGTCAAGGACCTGATCGCCGCGCAGCTGGACGGCGGCCCGCCGCTGCTGTTCGAGGTCTCCGACGTGGCCCTGGAGGACGTCGACAGCGACAGCCCGCGGATCCGGTTCACCGACGCGGCCGGCGTCCAGCAGGTGCTCGAGTGCGACGTCGTCGCCGGCACCGACGGCTTCCACGGCCCCTCCCGCGCGGCGGTACAGGAGGCCGGCGGGCGGGTGTGGGAGCGCACCTACCCCTACGCGTGGCTCGGCATCCTGGCCGACGCCGCGCCCGCCACCGACGAGCTGATCTACGCCTGGCACCCCGAGGGCTTCGCGCTCTACTCGATGCGCTCGCCGTCGGTGTCGCGGCTGTACCTGCAGGTCGACCCGTCGGAGCGGATCGAGGACTGGTCCGACGAGCGGATCTGGGACGCCCTCGACACCCGCATGGCGCTGGAGGGCTGGTCGGTCAACCGCGGCCCGGTGACGGAGAAGTCGATCCTGCCGATGCGCTCGTTCGTCAGCGCCCCGATGCGCCGCGGCCGGCTGTTCCTCGCCGGGGACGCCGCGCACATCGTCCCGCCCACCGGCGCGAAGGGCCTCAACCTCGCCGTCGCCGACGTCACCCTGCTCGCCCAGGCGCTGGTGCGGCTGCTGCAGGAGAAGGAGACCGACCTCGTCGACTCCTACTCCGGCCGCGCGCTGGCCCGGGTCTGGCGGTGCACCCACTTCTCGTGGTGGATGACCTCGATGCTGCACCGCTCCGGGGACGACTTCGACGCCGAGCTGCAGCTCTCCCAGCTGCGCCGGGTGTGCTCGTCGGAGGCCGCCGCCCGCGAGCTGGCGGAGAACTACACCGGTCTCCCGCTCGACCGCTGACCCGCGCGGCGGGGCCTGCCGCTCAGCGCGGCGAGCCGGCCGCCAGGTGCGGGACGTACAGCCCCGCCCGCTCGGCCCGTACCGCGGCGAGGGTCCGGGAGGACGCCGCCAGCTTGACCAGGACGTGCTCCACGTGTGCGGCGACGGTGCGCCGGGCGACGACCAGGACGCGCGCGATCTCCGCGTTCGAGCACCCCTCGACCAGCAGGCCCAGCACCTCCAGCTCGCGGGGCGTGAGCCCGCGCAGGTCCCCCGGCGGGGAGACCAGCACCAACCCGGCCACGCGGGACGGCAGGTCCTCTCCGGTGGTCAGGACGGTGAGGCGCACGTGCGCGCCGGGTGCGTGCCGGTCCCCCAGCGGCCACAGGAACGACCGGTGGACCTGGCCGGCGCGCAGCACCGCACGCGCGGCGGCCAGCGCCGGGGAGTCGGCGGCGAGCAGCACGTGGTCCGCCAGCCCCGGCAGCGCCTCGATCCTCCCGTCCACACCGAGCACCACCCCGGCGCTCGCTCCCTGCACCAGGCGGGCGAGGGCCGCCAGGGAACGCAGCGGGTCCACCGCGGCCGCGACGTGGGGCGCGAGCACCCCGAGCAGGTCGCGGGCGGCGTCGCTCACCTGGTCCGCGGCCCCGGTGTGCAGGGCGAGCACGCCGAGGTAGCGACCCGCCGGGGTGAACAGCCCGGCGCCCACCCCGTCCCGGAACCCCGCCGGCTGCAGGTACTCCGCCCACGTCGGGACCTCCGACGGCGGGAACGGCATGTCCCGGCCCCGGATCGGTCGGCGCGACCGGTTCAGCCCGACCTGCTCGACCTCCTCCAGCACCGGCGCGCTGTCCAGGCGGGCGCTGACCCGCTCGTCGTAGCCGGTCCGGGCCAGCGGCACGTGTGCCTCCTGGCTCGGCGGGAGCAGGGCGATCCAGCCGGCGTCGAAGGGCACCACCCGCCGCAGCTGCGCCAGCAGCGCCTCGGCCCGGTCGGCCGGCGTACCCGGCTCCGCGACGATGCCGGTCACCTCGGTGAGGATCTCCGTGGCGTCCACCGGCGGAGCGCCGGCATCGCGGTCTGACGCCATCAGCCCTCCCGACGGCACGGTCGGCCTGCGGGGAGTCCCCCCGCCTCCCGACATGCCGGTACGGGTGGACCGCTGCGATCCGGCGTCCACCGAGGCCGTCATCGTCCACCCCGCGACGTGGCGACGGAGGGCTCGCGTGCACGGGCCGGCAGCGGCCCGCGCGTCGAGGGCTCCCGGGACCCGCGGGTTCAGCGGCCGGCGTCGAGCAGGGTGAGCACCGCCTCGGCGGTGCCCGGCGCGAGCGGCAGGTGCGGCAGCACCGCGGGCAGTTCGTCGGGCTCGATGCCCTCGACCAGCAGCGCGGCGAGCAGCCGGTCGGCCGCGGACGGCGGCACCGGCTCGGCCAGCCCCTCGGCGGAGAGCGCGGCCCGGGCGAGGAACACCGCCCCGGAGGCGGCCGGGTCCTCCCCCACCGGCGCGGACGGCGCCGGGCTCGCGGCCTCCCGGGTCAGCGCCTCCGCCGCTCGCACCAGTGACAGCGGCAGCCCCTCGGCCTCCACCTCCAGCAGGGGGAGGTCGGCCAGCGCGGCCAGCACCAGGTGCTCGGCCTCGGTGCGCAGCGGCGTCTCCCACTCCCCCGCCCGGACGACGCCGACCAGGTCGCGGCCGTCCTCCCCGAGGTCGTGCAGCAGCTCGGCCCACTCCGCCCGCCGGGTGGTCCGCGCCCGCTCGGCGGCCAGTACGCAGGTGGCCAGCACGAAGGGCTCGAGCACCTCGCGGTCGAACCGGTCGGCGTAGACCACCCCGTCGGCGTCCACCGCGTTGAGCACGTCCCGGAAGCTGCCGGGGCGGGCGTCGCCGAGGTCGAGCCGGCCGTCCTCCTCGCCGGACAGCGGCTGGCCGCGGGCGATCCGGTCGCCGATCGTGCCGCCGGTCTCGCCCAGCCGCCCGCGGCGGCGCTCGTGGTGCGGCCGGTCGGAGAGCCCCACGCTCCACGCGCAGGCCTCGGCGATCAGCGCGGGCAGCCGCTCGCGCAGCACCCCTCGGCTGAGCTGGCCCATCCAGTCGACGTCGAACACGCCTCCGTGCGTGCCCCGCCGCGCCCCCGGGCGAACGGGCCTCAGCCGAACAGCTCGCCGAGGAACGACTGCTTGCGCTTGCCGGAGTGCCCGTACCCGGAGGAGTGCTGCTGCTTCTTCGACACCTGGTTGAGCACCTCGCCGACCACGGCACCCAGCCCGCCGGCACCCACCCCGGCGGCGCCGTACCCGCCCGGCCCCTGGCCCGACCCGCCGTGCGCCGCGTGCCCCGCGGACGACGGCCCGGACGGCCCGGACGACGACGCGGCCGCGGAGGACCGGCCGCCGTCGTGCCAGGCGGTCTCGGCGTCGATCAGGCGTTCCAGCTCACCGCGGTCGAGGAAGATGCCGCGGCACTCGGTGCACTGGTCGACGTGCACGCCGTTGCGCTCGTAGGTGCGCATGGTGCCGTGGCACTTGGGACAGGTCAGCTCCATGGCCGGGCAACGCGCGGCCGGCCGCCCCCGGTTCCCCGCCGGGCGGACACGCCGCACGACCCCGGCGCCCCGGGGGCTACCGGCCGGTAGCAAGTGTGGGATCGTCGGTCTCCCACCCTGCGAGACGGCGGCTCCACCGCCGTCAGGAGAGAGGCCCGATGCGGTTGCAACTGTCCCCGGAGCTGGAGGCGTTCCGGGAGGAGATGCGCACGTTCTTCACCACCCAGGTGCCGCGGGAGATCCGTGACACCATCGCGGCCCGCCGGGACCTGACCAAGGAGCAGTACGTCGAGGCCATGCGGACGCTCAACGCCGCCGGGCTGGCCGTGCCGCACTGGCCGGTGGAGTGGGGCGGCCGGGGCTGGACCCCGCTGCAGCTGCACATCTGGCGCGAGGAGATGCAGCTGGCCTGCGTCCCCGAGCCGCTGCCCTTCAACGCCAGCATGATCGGCCCGGTCATCGCGGCCTTCGGCAGCCAGGAGCAGAAGGAGCGCTTCCTGCCGAGGACGGCGAACATCGACATCTGGTGGTGCCAGGGCTTCTCCGAGCCCGACGCCGGCTCCGACCTGGCCAGCCTGCGCACCACCGCCGTCCGCGACGGCGACGACTGGGTCGTCAACGGCCAGAAGACCTGGACGACGCTGGGCCAGCACGCCGACTGGATCTTCTGCCTCGTGCGCACCGACCCGACCGCGGAGAAGAAGCAGCGCGGCATCTCGCTGCTGGTCTTCCCGATGGACACCCCGGGCGTCACGCTGCGGCCGATCGAGCTGATCGACGGCGGCCACGAGGTCAACGAGGTCTTCTTCGAGGACGTGCGCGTCCCGGCCGAGAACCTGATCGGCGAGGAGAACCGCGGCTGGGACTACGCCAAGTTCCTGCTCGGCAACGAGCGCGTGGGCATCGCCCGCATCGGCTCCTCCAAGCGGCTGCTGGCCCAGGCCAAGGCGTACGCCCGCGAGGTCACCGTCGGGGGCCGCCCGCTGGCCGAGGACCCGCGGATGGCCGACCGCATCGCCGAGATCGAGAACGAGCTGCTGGCCCTCGAGCTCACCGCGCTGCGGGTGGTCGCCCACTCGACCGACGGCAAGCCGCACCCGGCCTCGTCGGTGCTCAAGCTGCGCGGCTCGGAGCTGCAGCAGGAGATCACCGAGCTGGTCGTCGACATCGCCGGCCCGCTGTCGGTGTCCTCCTTCGCCGACGGCGGCTCCGAGGTCCCCGACTGGGCCCGCGTGGCCACGCCGGAGTACCTGAACTACCGCAAGGTCTCCATCTACGGAGGCTCCAACGAGGTGCAGCGCACCATCATCGCCGGCACGATCCTGGGGCTCTGAGGCAACCGTGGACTTCACCTTCGACAGTGAGCAGAACGACCTCCGGGAGGCCGT
>DASQNB010000342.1:0-2329 GCA_035645175.1 Geodermatophilus sp. | reverse complement strand
CGTGACCGCCATGGACATCACCATCCACGCGAGCTTCCTCCCGCACGACGACCCGGACGCCGCCCTGGCCTTCTACCGAGACACCCTCGGTTTCGAGGTCCGCAACGACGTCGGACACGGCGGGCTGCGCTGGATCACGGTCGGCCCGGCCAGCCAGCCCGGCACGTCCATCGTGCTGCACCCGCCGGCCGCCGACCCCGGCATCACCGACGACGAGCGCCGCACCATCGCCGAGATGATGGCCAAGGGCACCTACGGTGGCATCCTCCTGGCCACCGGGGACCTCGACGGCGCCTTCGAGCGGCTGCAGGCCGGCGACGCCGACGTCGTCCAGGAGCCGACCGAGCAGCCGTACGGCGTGCGCGACTGCGCCGTCCGCGATCCGGCGGGCAACCTGGTCCGCATCCAGGAGCTGCGCTGAGCGTCCGGACCCGACGTACTGCCCGACGCCGGTCGGGTCGAGCCAGGCGACGCCGACGGAGCCGCACGGGCCCCGCCTCACGGACGGAGACACGATGAGCACGGTCACGAGGACGGACACGCAGTCGCCTGCGCTGCACGTCGCCGACAGCCACGACCTGATCCGCGTGCAGGGCGCGCGCGTGAACAACCTCAAGGACGTCACCGTCGAGCTCCCCAAGCGCCGGCTGACGGTGTTCACCGGGGTCTCCGGCTCGGGCAAGAGCTCGCTGGTGTTCGGCACGATCGCCGCGGAGTCGCAGCGGCTGATCAACGAGACCTACAGCGCCTTCCTGCAGGGCTTCATGCCCACGCTGGCGCGCCCGGAGGTCGACCTGCTCGACGGGCTGACGACCGCGATCATCGTCGACCAGGAGCGGATGGGCGCCAACCCCCGCTCCACCGTCGGCACCGCCACCGACGCCAACGCGATGCTGCGGATCGTCTTCAGCCGGCTCGGCCGGCCGCACATCGGATCGCCGCAGGCGTTCTCCTTCAACGTCGCCTCGATCAGCGGAGCAGGGGCGGTCACGCTCGAGCGCGGCGGGAAGACCGTGAAGGAGCGGCGCAGCTTCACCATCACCGGCGGCATGTGCCCGCGCTGCGAGGGCATGGGCTCGGTCACCGACATCGACCGGTCCGCGCTGTACGACGACAGCAGGTCGCTCAACGAGGGCGCGCTCACGATCCCCGGCTACTCGATGGACGGCTGGTACGGCCGCATCTTCCGCGGCTGCGGCTGGTTCGACCCGGACAAGCCCATCCGCGAGTACACCGAGGAGGAGCTGCACGACCTGCTCCACAGGGAGTCGACCAAGATCAAGGTCGACGGGATCAACCTGACGTACCTGGGCCTGATCCCGCAGATCCAGAAGTCGTTCCTGTCCAAGGAGGTCGACGCGCTGCAGCCGCACATCCGCGCCTTCGTGGAGCGGGCGGTGACGTTCACGACCTGTCCCGCGTGCGACGGCACCCGGCTCAGCGAGGAGGCCCGGTCCTCGAGGATCGAGGGGAAGAACATCGCCGACGTCTGCGCCATGCAGATCAGCGACCTCGCCGACTGGGTCCGCGGCCTCGACGAGCCGTCGGTGGCCCCGCTGCTCACCGGGCTGCAGCACCTCCTCGACTCGTTCACCGAGATCGGGCTGGGTTACCTCTCGCTCGACCGGCCGTCGGGCACGCTGTCGGGCGGCGAGGCGCAGCGCACCAGGATGATCCGCCACCTCGGGTCCTCGCTCACCGACGTCACCTACGTCTTCGACGAGCCGACCATCGGCCTGCACCCCCACGACATCCAGCGGATGAACGACCTGCTGCTGCGGCTGCGGGACAAGGGCAACACCGTGCTGGTCGTGGAGCACAAGCCGGAGGTGATCGCGATCGCCGACCACGTCGTCGACCTCGGCCCCGGCGCGGGCACGGGCGGTGGCGAGGTGGTGTTCGAGGGCACCGTCGACGGGCTGCGGGCCAGCGGCACGCTGACCGGGCGGCACCTGGACGACCGGGCCACCGTGAAGCCGTCGGTGCGGACGCCGTCGGGGGTGCTGGAGGTCCGCGGCGCCCGCGCCCACAACCTGCAGGACGTCGACGTGGACATCCCGCTGGGCGTGCTGGTGGTGCTGACCGGCGTGGCCGGGTCGGGGAAGAGCTCCCTGGTCCAGGGCTCGGTCGCCGGCCGGGACGGGGTGGTGTCGATCGACCAGGGCGCGATCCGCGGCTCGCGGCGCAGCAACCCGGCGACGTACACCGGCCTGCTGGAGCCGATCCGCAAGGCGTTCGCGAAGGCCAACGGCGTGAAGCCCGCGCTGTTCAGCGCCAACTCCGAGGGCGCCTGCCCCACCTGCAACGGCGCCGGCGTCGTCTACACCGA
>DASQNB010000341.1:0-10338 GCA_035645175.1 Geodermatophilus sp. | reverse complement strand
GAGGTCGGGGGCCAGCTCCAGCTCGTCGTCCGCCGGCCAGGTGACCCGGAAGGCCTTGGTCCACTCCAGGTCGCGGACGCCGACGCAGACCGTGCGCGGCTCGAGCTCCTGCTGCAGCTGCCACAGCGCGCCGTACCCGTGGACGTGGCTGGAGGCCAGGATCTCGAACCCGCCCTTCGCGTCGGCCATCCGGCGGAGCTGGGCCAGCATGTCGGCGGTGTACCAGGGGGCGCACTCGAAGCCGACCAGGCCGGCGTCGCTCTCGATCACCCACCCGCGGCTGTCCAGCCCGAAGCGCGGGTGCGTGCCGAACTCGGTGACGCCCTCGACGGCGGTCGGGCGGCAGAAGCCCTCGACCGTCGCCTCGACCTGCGCCGGCGTGACGAACTCGAAGCCGTCCTCGGGGAGGGCGTTGCGGACGTCGGCGCAGACCGGGCAGACCAGCGGCCCGGGTGCCGGCCAGCGCTGCCAGTGCCCGCAGTTGGTGCAGGCGTAGGCGGGCAGGTCGGGCAGCAGCCCGCGGTAGGGGTTGGTCATCTCGCGTCTCCCAGGGCGGTGAGGAGGAGGCGGTGCAGCGCCAGGTCGCGGGCGGCGTCGTACGGCCAGGGCGCGTGCCCGGCGACGGCGGCGGTGAAGGCGGCGAACTGCGCGGCGAAGGGGGAGCCCCCGGCGAAGGGCACGTCGACCGGGTCGGGCCGGTGGAGCGTGAGCGAGCCTCCCGCGGTCTGGCCCATCGTGTCGACGGCGACGGCCATCCCGCGGGTGCCGACGACCTCCAGCCGGCGGCGGGGGAACGCGTCGGGGGTGTTGAAGGCGACGTGCAGGTCGACCAGCACGCCGCCCGCGGTGCGCCCGGACAGCAGCGCGCCGTCGTCCACCGGGTAGTCCTGCACCCGGCGCTGCAGCAGTGCCCGCAGCTCCACGACGTCCTCGCCGAGCAGGACGCCGGCCAGGTCCAGGCCGTGGGGAGCCAGGTCGATCGCCGCGCCGCCGCCGGCACGCGCGCGGTCGACCCGCCAGTTGTCGTGCGGGCGGCCGTCCGGCGTCCAGTCGGCGGGCAGCCAGCAGCAGTAGACGATGCGCAGCGCGGTGACCGTGCCGAGCTCGGGCACCAGCTCGCGCAGCCGCACGTGCGCCGGGTGCCAGCGCTGGTCGTACGCCGTCCCGAGCAGGACGCCGGCGTCGCGGGCGGCGGTCACCATCGCCCGCGCGTCGTCCACGTCGGCGGCCAGCGGCTTCTCGCACAGCACCGCCTTGCCCGCCGCGGCCACCGCCTCGACCACCTCGCGGTGCGCGGCGTTGGGGACGGCGACGTAGACGGCGTCCAGCCCCGGCGTGGCGAGGAAGGCGTCGAGGTCGGTGTGCGCGGGCGCGTCGACGTCCATCCGGGCCATCGCGCCGGGGTCGCGGTCGTGCAGGGCGACCACCCGGGCGCCCGGTGTCGCGGCGAGCGCGGGCAGCGCGTGGTCGCGGGCCACCCAGCCGCAGCCGGCGACCCCCCAGCCGACGGCGCTCACTGCGCACCTCCCTCCGGCGATCCCGCCGGGACGGGCGGCGCTCACCACGCCTCCGGGAGGTCGACGAGCAGCCGGCGGCGGGCCGCGTCGGCCGGCAGCGGGTCGGGCCAGCGGGCCGGCAGGTACCCCGAGCGCGGGCCGTACTCGCCGGCGTAGCGCTCGCTGGGCCAGCGCAGCTCGCCGTCGGCGTACAGCGGGTTGGGGCGCAGCGGCGGCAGCGGCTCGCCGAGGTCGACCGGTGCGGGGGAGCACGGGTCGCCGGCGACGAGCGCGACCGCCTCGCTGTCGTGCAGGTCGGCGGCCGGGGCCGGTCGCGGCGGCCGGCCCCCGAGCAGCGCAGTGGTCAGCTCGGCGTCGTCGTAGAGCAGGTCGGTGCCCAGCACCGCGGCGTAGCCCTCCGGCGTCAGCGGCTCCCCGTGCGGGTCGGCGACGTGCGCGTGGCCGACGACGACGGTGCCGCCGTCCCCGGCCAGCGCGCGCATCGCGGCGGCCGCGGCCGGCTTGTCGCGCAGGAAGTAGAAGGCGTCGTGGCACAGCACGTAGGCCGGCGTCGGCACACATAGGTCGGGCGTGGCCGGGACGTCGGCGCAGACGTAGCGCGCCGTCGGGCAGACGAAGCGCCGGGCCAGCCAGAGCTTGGCCCAGACGACGTCGACGCCGACCAGGTCGGTGCAGCCGCGGCGGGCCAGCTCGCGCAGGTGGGTGCCGATGCCGCAGGCGACGTCGACCACCGGCCGCTGCCCGGGCCAGTGCTGCTGGAGCAGCGCCAGTCCGGCCAGGTGGGTGGGGTCCGACCAGCGGTGGGTGAAGTAGTCGGCCACCCGGCCCATGCCGAGCAGCTCCATCGCCTCGCGCAGGGTCGGCGCGGCCGGCACCCGGGCCAGCTGCTCGGGCGGCGGGGGCGGCTCGGTCCACCAGTCGTCGGCGTCGGCCAGCAGCGCCACCCGGGCGCGGTCGACCTCACCGGCGGCCAGCAGGCCGGCCACCTCCGCGCGCAGCTCGTCGCGGCCGGCCCGGGCGAACGGGATGCCGTCCACCACCGGGACGGCGGGGGCAGCAGCGGTCATGCCGGTGTGCTCACAGCCCCGCCGCCGCCAGGACGTCGAGGTGGAAGGCCTGCACCGGTCCGGCGTGCACGAGCTCGAGGTCGTCCAGCGCCTGCGACGCGGTGAACGCCGCGGCCCGCGCGTGGTGGTGCACCTGCAGCACCCGGTCGAGGACGTCGGCGGCGTGGAAGGCCTGCGACTCCGGCGCACCGGCGTCCGCGCGCAGGCGCAGCACCGTGCGCAGCCGCTCGGCCAGCGGGCCGGGCAGCGCGCCCAGCTCCTGCTCCTCCAGCGTCGTGACGACCCGGTCGAGCGCGGACCCCAGCAGCACCTCGCCGGCGAACCCGGCGTCGGGCAGCACCACGTTGTGCAGGTGGTGGGCGATCCCGATGAGGAACGGCGCGACCGGGTCGGCACCGAACACCGGCGCGACGAGCACCCCGTAGACCGCCACGGTCAGGCAGTGGTCGCCGTGGCTCTCCGGGGGCTCGACGACGACCCGCGCCTTGCCGGGTGCGGTCGCCCCGGCACGCGGCTGGGCGTTCAGCCGGGCGGCGAGCGCGGGCGGCTCCGGCGCCGGGACGGCGAGCGGCAGCGCCTCGCGCAGCCTCGCCCGCAGCCCGGCGTCGAGCGGGCCGGCAACCTCGTCGAACCCGCGGCGCAGCACGTCGAGCGCCTCGTCGTCGGTCAGGCCCGCCGTCCGCAGCACCGTGCCGTCGATGCCGGCCAACCGGGCGCGGGCCACGGCCATGGCTGTCTCGGACAGCGCGACCGCGGTTCCGTCCTCACCCGCGACCAGGCGCCCCCAGGTGCGGGCGAAGGCCTGCTCGGCCAGTGACCCGGAGGCGTCTGCGACGCGGACCCGCTTGGCGTCGCCGACCTCGGTCAGCAGCGGGCGGAGCTCGGCGAGAGCGGGGGATCCGCCCGTCACCGGCCGGTCGGGCCGGTGGCCAGCCAGTCGAGCAGCACGCGCTCCTGCCGGTGCAGGGCGTGCTCGGGGGTGCTGCCGTCCGGGGTCATCGGCGCCTTGAAGAACCAGCCGAGGTGGGTCTGGACGCCGCCCTGCCCGCGCTGCTGGGCCAGGTCGGTGAGCCGGGCCAGCTCGATGGCCAGCGGCGCAGCCAGGATCGAGTCGCGGCACAGGAAGTCGACCTTGACCTGCATGCGCTGGCCGAGGAAGCCGACCAGGTCGATGGCGTCCCAGGCCTCCTTCTGGTCACCGCGCGGGCGGTAGTAGTCGATCCGCACGACGTGGTCCTCGACCGCGTAGCCGAGGATCGAGTCCAGGACGCTGCCCTTGGTCTGCAGCTTGCTCTCCAGCGAGTCCGGGTCGTCGAGGGCCAGGCCGTCGCGGTTGCCCAGGATGTTGGTCGAGTACCAGCCCTCGACGGTGAGTGCGCGGCTGCGGAAGGCCGGGGCGAGCACCGTCTTCATCATCGTCTGGCCGGTCTTGCCGTCCTTGCCCGCGACCGGCACCCCGCGCTGCTCGGCCAGCTCGACCAGGGCCGGGACGTCGGCGGCCAGCGAGGGCGTGAAGTTGACGTACCCGACACCCTCGGCGATGGCCGCGTAGGCGTAGACCATCGACGGGGTGATGGAGCGGTCGTCGGCGTCCAGCCCGGCCTCGAAGGCCTCCACCGACTGCAGCGCGGGCGCCGTCGGGTCCGGCCAGCGCTCGGTCGAGGCCAGGTTGACCAGCACGAGCCCGTCGAGCTGCTGCTCCTCGCGGAAGCGGACCAGGTCGGCGCGGACCGCGTCGACCTGGGCGCGGCGGGTCTCGGCGAGCACCACGTTGCCGCCGGTCACGTTGCGGCAGAAGTCGGCGTCGCCGGCCGCCGCCCACGGGATCACCGAGGACAGGTACGGCCCGGCCTGCGCCAGCTGGTGGTGGTCGAGGACGCCGTGCTGCTCCGCGGCCTTGCGCAGGTCGGAGCCGTCGAGGTCCCAGCCGCCGACCACCAGGTCGGTGTACTCCACCATGCCGGTCGCCTCCTCGACGGGGCGGCCGTCGACCTCCAGCCCCGCCAGTGGCAGCCCTGCCGTGTCACCCCCGGCGCGGAGCATCTCCAGCCCCGCCACGGCGGTCGTGGCGACCGCTCCTCCGAGGCCGACAACGGCCATCCCGACTCGACGCGGTCGTACGGACAACACGAACCCCCTGGTACTCGACAGCATGACGCGCCACCTACCGTGACACGGGCCACCGGACTTCGCAGGTCGAAACTGGAGCGGTTCCAGCCTTGGACCCGGTTCCACCTGCTGTGACCTGCGCAGATCCCGGAACGGTTCCGGTCGATTTCGTCCACCGGTCGGTGGACGACGGACCCGCGCATCGGCGGTCCCGCAGCGCGCCGCCGGCGTGCAGGGTCGGGGCATGCAGAAGGACTCCCTCCTCCCCACCATGAGAGGACCCCGTCCTCCCCACCCTTCGCAGTGGAAGGACCGCCTCCTCCCCACCGCTCGCAGGCTCGCGGCGGGACCCGGGAGGCGGCCGGGGACCCGGGACGGGGCCGGGGCGGTGCCCGGGAGGGAGCCGCGGGACCCGGACGCCGTGATCACGATCCGTGGCCTGGTCAAGCGCTACGGCGGGCGCGCCGTCGTCGACGGCGTCGACCTCGAGGTCCGCCGCGGCGAGGTCTTCGCACTGCTCGGCCCGAACGGCGCGGGCAAGACGACGACGGTCGAGGTCCTCGCGGGTGTGCGCCGCCGCGACGCCGGCGAGGTCAGCGTGCTGGGCGTGGACCCGGCGTCCGCGGGCCGGGCCTGGCGGGACCGGGTCGGCGTCGTCACGCAGACCACCGGCACCGGCAACGCGCTGACCGTGCGCGAGACCGTCGACCACTTCGCCCACTACCACGCGACGCCGGTGGACAGCGCCGAGCTGCTCGACCTGGTGGGCCTGGGCAGTACCGC
The DNA here is from genome assembly GCA_035645175.1 of Geodermatophilus sp. Classification (GTDB taxonomy): domain Bacteria; phylum Actinomycetota; class Actinomycetes; order Mycobacteriales; family Geodermatophilaceae; genus Geodermatophilus. The sequence continues at coordinate 4,862 of DASQNB010000341.1, read as the reverse complement.
TCGTACGCGCGTGGACCGACTCTCAGGCGGACAGCGCCGGCGGCTGGAGGTGGCGCTGGGCGTCCAGGGCCGGCCGGAGCTGTTGTTCCTGGACGAGCCGACCACCGGGCTGGACCCGGTCGCGCGCCGGCAGTCCTGGGCGCTGGTCGAGTCGCTGCGCGCGGCCGGCACCACGGTCGTGCTCACCACCCACTACCTCGACGAGGCGGCCCGCCTCGCCGACCGCGTCGGCGTCATCGCGGCCGGCCGCCTGGTGGAGGTCGCGCCGCCGGCCGAGCTCGGCGGGGCGCTGCGCCGCGAGGCGACCGTCCGCTGGACCGAGGACGGCGTCCCCCGCGAGGTCCGCACCGCCGGCCCTGCCGCGCTGCTGCGCGACCTGCTCGCCGCCGTCCCGCACGGCGAGGTGCCCGACCTGACCGTCACCCGTCCCGGCCTGGAGGACGTCTACCTCCGTCTGGTCGGCGCCCCCGAGGAGGTCGCGCGATGACCGCTCCCGTCCTGACCCGGCCGGCCCCGCCGGCAACGACCCGTCCCACCCCACCGCCCGCGGCCCGCATCGCCTGGGCGCGGGTGGGCCTGGAGCTGCGGTTGTTCGCCCGCGAGCGGCAGCAGGTGGTGTTCTCCTTCGCCTACCCGGTCGTGATGATGGTCGTCTTCGGCTCGGTGCTCGGCGGCGACGTCATGCCCGGCGGCATCGCCTTCCCGCAGTACTTCCTGGCCGGCATCGCCGCCACCGGGGTCATGCTCAGCAGCTTCCAGGCGGTGGCGACGTCGATCGCCGCCGAGCGGGACGCCGGCCAGCTCGAGCGGCTGCAGGTGCTGGGCACCCCGGCTCCGGCCTACTTCGCGGGCAAGGCCGGGCAGGTGCTGGTCACGACGGCCGCGCAGCTGGCCCTGCTGCTGCCGGTCGCACACTGGGGCTACGACGTGCCGCTGCCCACGGAGGCCGGCCGCTGGCTCACCTTCGCCTGGGTGCTGGCGCTCGGGGCGCTCGCCGGGACGGTGCTCGGCGTCGCGGCGTCCACCCTCCCCGGCAGCGCGACGTCGGTGACCACGGCGGTGTCGGCGTTCGCCGTCGTCCTGCAGTTCTTCTCCGGCGTCTTCTTCGCCTTCCCCGAACTCCCGGGGTGGATGCAGCAGGTGGCCGCGTTCTTCCCGCTCAAGTGGATGACCCAGGGGATGCGCTCGGTGTTCCTGCCCGAGCAGGCGGCCGCGGCCGAGGTGGCCGGCGCGTGGGAGCACGGACGAACCGCCCTGGTGCTGGCCGCATGGGTGATCATCGGCGTCGTGGTCTGCGCGCGGGCGTTCCGCTGGCGGCGGGGCGACGGGTGAGTCCGTCGTCCCGGCTGCGGTCCGCCGTCGTCCCCCCACCGCGGGAGGACGACGGCGGCGCTCCGCTGACCGAGCGCGGCATGCGGATCACCCGCCTGGTGCTGCACACCGCCTTCGCCGTGCTGGTCGGCACCGCGCTGGTGCTGGCCTCCGCTGCCGACGTGGGCGGCCCCCGGCCGGCCCTCGTGGCGGCGCTGGGGGTCTGGGTGGCGGCGTACGTCGTCCTGGGCGTGCCGGCACTGCACGGGCGCCGGGGCGGGCGCTCGGTGGCCTACCTCGTCGTGCTGGTCGCCGTCCTCGCCGTGGTGGCCGCCGTCGAGCCGTCGCTGCTGTTCCTCATGTTCCTGGCCTATCCGCAGGTCTGGTTCTTCGCCGAGGACGTGCGCTCCGGCGCCGTCTGGTCGGTGGCGGTCGCGGGAGCGGCGTCCGCGGGGCCCCTCGTGGCCGCCGCCCGCGGGGACGAGCCCCTGTGGGGGCCGGGGCAGACGCTGGTCGGCCTGCTGTTCAGCCTGGCCATGGGGCTGTGGGTGTTCCGGGTGATCGAGCACAGCGACCAGCGCGCCGCCCTCATCCGCGAGCTCGAGCGCACCCGGGTCGAGCTGGCCACGGCCGAGCGGGAGCGCGGGGTGCTCGCCGAGCGCGAGCGGCTGGCCCGCGAGGTGCACGACACCCTGGCACAGGGCTACACGAGCATCGTCGTCCTGGCGCAGACCGCGGCCGCGCAGCTGGCTGCCGACCCCGCTGCCGCGCGGGACCGACTGGGGCTGATCGAGGAGGTCGCGCGGGACAACCTGGCCGAGGCCCGGGCCGTGGTGGCCGCGTTCCAGCCGGTCGCCCTGGACGACGCCACGCTGGTGGAGGCGCTCGAGCGGCTGGCCGCCCGCTTCGCGCGGGAGACGGGCCTGCCCGTGCGGGTGGACACCGCCGCACTGGGGGAGGGCCCGCCACTGCGGCGGGACGAGGAGATCGTGCTGCTCCGGGGCGCGCAGGAGGCGCTCACCAACGTGCGCCGGCACGCGGGGGCCTCGGCGGTGGTGGTGCGGCTGGCGCGGGTGGTCGGGCAGGTCTCGGTGCACGTCGAGGACGACGGCGTCGGCTTCGACGTCGCCACGGCCGAGGGCGCTGGGCTCGACGGGCTGCGGGGGCGGGTGGAGCAGGTGGGCGGGGCGGTCGACGTGGCGTCGGCACCGGGGCAGGGGACTCGGGTGACGGTGCGGGTGCCGGCGTCGTGACGATCCGGGTCCTGGTGGTCGACGACCACCCGGTCGTGCGCGGCGGGCTGGTCGGGTGGCTGGACGCGCAGCAGGACCTGACGGTGGTCGGGGAGGCCGCCGACGGGCTGGAGGCGCTGGCGCTGGTGGCCGCGGCCGAGCCGGACGTCGTCCTCATGGACCTGCGCATGCCGCGGATGGACGGCGTGACCGCCACCGAGCGGCTGGCCGCCAGGCACCCCGCCGTCCGGGTGCTGGTGCTCACCACCTACGACACCGACGCCGACATCGTGCGGGCGGTCGCCGCGGGTGCGACCGGCTACCTGCTCAAGGACACGCCGCTGCCCCAGCTGGCCGACGCCGTCCGCGCCGCCGCCCGCGGGGAGACGGTGCTCGCCCCGCCGGTGGCCGCACGGCTGGTGTCGCGGTTGCGGGCGCCCGCGGCGGAGGCGCCGACCGCGCGCGAGGTCGAGGTGCTGGCGGGCGTGGCGCGGGGGCTGACCAACGCCGAGATCGGCCGGGAGCTGTTCATCGGCGAGGCGACGGTGAAGACCCACCTGCTGCGGGTGTTCGCCAAGCTCGGCGTCGACGACCGCACGCGAGCCGTGATGGTCGCCGTCGAGCGCGGCCTGCTGCCCCGCCCGGGCGAGTAGCCGGCGGGGACGGCGCCGCGCGGCGGTTTCCCACGAGGTGCGCGCGGCTACGCTCGCCGTCCCAGTCCGGGCGGCACGGCGAGGGGGCCCGCATGGACGCCGGCATGGACACGCTGCAGAAGGCGCTGCAGATCAACCTGGACCTGCGCTGGTACGGCTCGATCGCGGAGATCGGGGCAGGGCAGGAGGTCGCACGCTGGTTCTTCCGGGCCGGGGGTGCGGCGGGCACGGTGGCCAAGTCGATGTCCGCGTACGACATGGCGGTCAGCGACGCCGTCTACGGCAAGGCCGACCGGTACGTCTCCAAGGGCCGCCTGCAGGCGATGCTCGACCACGAGTTCCAGCTCAACCTCGACCGGCTCGGCGACCAGCGCGGTGACGAGACGTCCTTCTTCGCCTTCGCCGACACCGTCGTCGCCCGCAGCTACCGCGGCGGGAACGAGTGCCACGGCTGGATGGGCGTGAAGTTCCAGGCGCACCCGCGGGACGAACCGAGCCAGGTCGTCGTCCACGTCCGGATGCTCGACGACGAGGCGCCGCAGCAGCAGGAGGCGCTCGGCGTGGTCGGCGTGAACCTGCTGTACGCCGCCTTCTTCCACCACCACGAGCCCGACCGGCTGGTGGAGAGCCTGCTCGACCGGCTCACCACCGGCCGCGTCGAGATCGACATGATCGAGATGAAGGGCATCGAGTTCCGGGCGGTCGACAACCGGCTGATGGCCCTCAAGCTGGTGCAGGTCGGACTGAGCGGCGCGGCGATGTTCGGGCCGGACCGGCAGGTCCTGCAGCCGAGCGAGGCGCTGCGCAAGAAGGCGATCCTGGTGGAGCGCGGCAGCTTCCGCCCACCGACGGTCGTCAACATGGACATGCTCGAGTCGGCCAGGGCCGCGTTCGAGGCCGACCCCGCGGTCGCCGGGCGCGAGGTGCTCGTCCTCACCGAGCTCACCATGGCCAACCTGCGCGCCGGGGCCGACATCGTGGACCGGCGGGACTTCCTGGCCCGTGCCGACCTGCTGGCCGCCTGCGGCACGACCGTGCTGATCTCGGACTTCCTGGCCTACCACCGGCTCGCCGCCTACCTGGCCTGGCGCACCGACGGTCGGCTCGGGATGGTCATGGGCGTCCCGAGCCTGGTGGAGCTGTTCGACGAGGCCAAGCACGCCGACCTGCCCGGCGGCATCCTGGAGAGCTTCGGCCGGCTGTTCAAGAACGACCTGCGGCTGTTCGTGTACCCGATGCTGCGCGACGGCCGCGTGGTCACCGTCGACTCGGTGGAGGTCGCCGAGGAGCTGCGCCCGCTGTTCGACTACCTGAACGGGCGCGGCAGCTTCGTCGGGCTCGACGACTACGAGCCCGACTACCTGCCCATCCTCAGCCGCGACGTGCTCAAGCGGATCCCCTCCGAGGACACGAGCTGGGAGGCGATGGTGCCGCCGGAGGTGGGCGCGCTGATCAAGAAGCGCGGGTTCTTCGGTTACGACCGGGCACGCTGAGCACCGTCCGCGCCGATCCCCGCGGTCAGACGGCCGGGACGGCGGCGCGCCGGGCGGTGCGCAGCTCGTAGGCGTCGGTGTCGAACCGCCGCATCTGCCGCAGGAAGGTCACGGTGTGCGTCGGCCACAGCGTGAAGTTGCGGCCCTGCGCGTCGCGGTACCAGGAGCGGCAG
>DASQNB010000340.1:0-13876 GCA_035645175.1 Geodermatophilus sp. | reverse complement strand
CAGATGTCCTGCGCCTTCCAGCAGCGGGTGCGGAACCGGCAGCCCGAGGGCGGGTCGGCCGGGCTCGGCACGTCGCCCTGCAGGATGATCCGGTCCTTCTGGCCGCGCAGGTGCGGCTCGTGCAGCGGCACCGACGACAGCAGCGCCTGCGTGTAGGGGTGCGACGCAGACCCGTACACCTGCTCGCCGGTGCCCTCCTCGACGACGCTGCCCAGGTACATCACCGCGACCCGGTCGGAGAGGTGGCGCACCACCGACAGGTCGTGGGCGATGAAGACGTAGGAGAGCCCGAACTCCTTCTGCAGGTCCTCCAGCAGGTTCACCACCTGCGCCTGCACCGACACGTCGAGGGCCGACACCGGCTCGTCGCACACGATGACCTCCGGTTGCAGCGCCAGGGCCCGCGCGATGCCGATGCGCTGCCGCTGGCCGCCGGAGAACTGGTGCGGGTACCGGTTCACGTAGTCGGGCCGGAGGCCGACCCGCTCGATCAGCTCGCGGGCGCGGGTCCGGCGGTCCTTGGCCGGGACGACGTCCTTGTGGACCTCCCAGCCCTCGGCGACGATGTCGCCCACCGTCATCCGCGGGTTCAGCGAGGCGTACGGGTCCTGGAAGATGATCTGGACTCGCCGGCGGTACTCCTTGAGCCGACGCCGGTTCATCGTGGCGACGTCCTCGCCGCGGAACAGGATCTGCCCCGCGGTGGGCTTCTCCAGCCCCATGAGCAGCTTGGCCACGGTCGACTTGCCGCAGCCGGACTCGCCCACCAGCCCGAGGGTCTCCCCGCGGCGGAGGGTGAGGTCGACGCCGTCCACCGCGTGGACGTGGCCGACGACGCGGCGGGCGATGACCCCCTGGGTCAGCGGGAAGTGCTTGACGAGGCCCCGGACCTCGAGCAGCGGCCCGTCACGCAGGGCCTGTGCTGCGGACACGGAGGACCTCCTCTCGGTAGTGGCAGGCGCTGGCGCGGCCGACGGAGCCGACCGGCAACAGCAGGGGGACGTCGTCGCGGCAGTTCCTGCCGGGCGGCGCCCCCTCGAGGACGCGGCGCGGACAGCGCGGGTGGAACGAGCAGCCCGAGGGGATGTGGGACAGGTCCGGCGGCGTCCCGACGATGGGATGCAGCCGCTTCCCCTTGTCCTCCACCGCGGGCACCGAGGCCATGAGCCCCTCGGTGTAGGGGTGGCTCGGGTCGGTGAAGACCTCGTCGACGGTGCCGGTCTCCACGACGTTGCCGGCGTACATGACCAGGACGCGGTCGGCGACCTCGTTGACCACGCCGAGGTCGTGGGTGATCAGCAGCAGGCCCATCCCGGTGTCGCGCTGCAGGTCCTTGAGCAGTTCCATGATCTGCGCCTGCACGGTGACGTCGAGCGCCGTCGTGGGCTCGTCGGCGATGAGCAGCTTGGGGTCCAGCGCCAGCGCCATCGCGATCATCACCCGCTGCCGCATGCCGCCGGAGAACTGGTGCGGATAGGCGTTGACCCGCTCGCGGGCCGCGGGGATGCGGACCCGGTCGAGCAACTCGATCGCCGCCGCCTTCGCCTCCTTGCGGCTGGCGCCGCGGTGCGCCCGGAACATCTCGCCGATCTGGTAGCCGACGGTGAAGACCGGGTTCAGCGAGGACAGCGCGTCCTGGAAGATCATCGAGATGCCCGGCCCGCGGACGGCGCGCTGCTCCTCCGCGCTGGCCGTGAGCAGGTCCCGCCCCTCGAAGAGGACCCGGCCACCGGTGACGAACCCGGGCGGCGAGTCGAGGATGCCCATGACGGCCTGGACGCTGACGCTCTTCCCGGAGCCGGACTCACCGAGGATGGCCACGGTCTCGCCGGGGTCGACCTCGTAGCTGATCCCGTTGACCGCCCGGACGACGCCCTTGGGGGTCCGGAACTCGACGGAGAGGTCCTCCACCTCGAGCACGGGCACACCCGGCGCGGACGCCGGCTCGTACGCGGAGTGGGACATGGCAGTCGACGTCGTGATCACCGCAGCTTCGGGTCGAGGGCGTCGCGCAGGGCGTCGCCGATGAGGATGAAGGACAGCACGGTCAGTGACAGGAAGGCGCTGGGGAAGAAGATCAGGTGCGCGGCGTCGCGGAGCCGGTTCTGCGCCGAGTTGATCTGCAGGCCCCAGGAGATCTCCGGCAGCTGCAGCCCGATGCCGAGGAAGGTCAGCGTCGCCTCGGCCGCGATGAGCGTGCCGATGTAGATGGTCGAGTAGACCAGCACCGGGGCGATGGCGTTGGGCAGGATGTGCCGCACCAGGATCCGCCGCGTGGGCGCTCCGAGAGCCCGCGCCGCCTGGACGTAGTCGGCCTCCTTGACCGAGACGACCGTCGACCGGACCAGCCGCATCGACGTCATCCAGCCGAAGACGATCAGGGCCAGGGCCACCTCGAGGACGCCGCGCTCGGGCAGCACCGACAGCAGGATGAAGGCACCCAGGATCAGCGGCAGGCCGTAGAAGATGTCGGCGACCCGGGCCAGGACGCTGTCGACCCAGCCGCCGTGGTAGCCGGCCAGCGCGCCGACGACGACGCCGATGGCCAGCGTGCCGAGCATCGCGATGAAGCCGATGGTGACCGACACCCGGGCCCCGTAGACGACGTTGGCGTAGTAGTCGCAGCCCTGGACGTCGTAGCCGAACCACGCGGCCGCGCTGGGGCCCTGCGCGGACCGGGCCAGGTCGCAGGCCCGGGGGTCGGCGTCGGTGAACAGCTGTGGGAGCGCCGCCATCACCAGGAAGACGGCCAGCAGCAGTGCGCCGACGAGGAAGAACGGGTTCTTCCGGAGGCTGCGCCAGGCGTCGGACCAGAGGCTGGCCTCCTCGATGGCCGGGCTGCCGGCGACCTCGGCCTCGAGGGTGGCCTCCGCGCGCTCGGTCTGCGGCGCCTCCGGCCCCCGGTCGGCGTCGGCCAGCCCGGTCGCGCGATCGGTCCGCGGCCGCTCAGTCATATCGGATCCTCGGGTCGAGCAGGGCGTACAGGATGTCCACGACGAGGTTGAAGAAGATGTAGAAGAAGACGAACAGCGTCACGATCCCCACGACGACCGCCCCCTCCTGGCGCAGCACCGAGTCGTACACCGCGCGCCCGAGGCCGGGGATGTTGAAGATGGTCTCGGTCACGATCGCCCCGGCCATGAGTGTGCCGATGTCCGCACCGATGTAGGTGACGACCGGGATCAGGCTGTTGCGCAGCGTGTGCTTGCCGATGATCACCGAGGGCTTGAGTCCCTTGGCACGCGCCGTCCGGACGTAGTCCTGCCGGAGGTTCTCCGCCAGGCTCGTCCGGGTCAGCCGGGCCACGTAGGCCAGGGACAGGCTGGCCAGCACCAGGCCGGGCAGCACGTAGCTGTACCAGCCGTCGCTGATGCCGGACGTCGGGAAGAGCCCGAGGCGGAGGCCGAAGACGTACTGGGCGACGAAACCCAGGACGAAGACCGGGACGGAGACGAGCAGCGTCGTCGTCACCAGGACCAGGTTGTCGAAGAAGGACCCGCGGCGGATGCCGGCCAGGATGCCGGCGGTCAGGCCGATCAGGGCCTCGAAGACGATGGCGGCGAGCGCGAGCTTGGCGGTGACCGGCAGCCGCTGCTCGATGGTGTCGAGCACGGGACGGCCGGAGAAGTCGGTGCCGAAGTCGCCCTGCAGCAGGCCGCCGGCGTACTTCACGTACTGCAGGTACAGCGGGTCGTCGAGGTTGTACTCAGCACGCAGCTGGGCCTGCACGGCCTCCGACAGCGGCCGGTCGCCGGCCAGGGCCCGGATCGGGTCGCCGGGCAGCGCGTAGACCATCGCGAAGATGAGGAACGAGGCCCCGATCAGCACGGGGATGGTGAGCAGCAGGCGTCGGGCGATGTAGCGGCCCATGCGCTGCCTCCTTGGGTCTTCGGGAGCGGGGCCCGGCCGGAGCCGGACTCAGGGTCGGAGCCGGACACGCCAGGTGCGCCCGACCCGGCGGGTCGGGCGCACCTGGCGTGCCGTCGCTGTCCGAGGTGGTCAGACCGTCACTGGACGACCTCGACGGCGGCAGCGTCGATGCGGCCGAAGGCGTCGATGATGACGTTGTCGACGTTCTCCGAGTGCGCACCCTGGTTCAGCCGGTAGAACAGCGGTGCGGACGGGAGGTCGGCGAGGAGCACGTCCTCGGCGGCCTGGTAGCCCTGGACCGCGGCCTCCTCGGTGTCGGCGCCGTTGGCCTCGGTGAGCAGCCGGTCGAACTCCGGGTTGCTGTAGAAGGTGTAGTTCGAGCCGGCCGGCGGCAGCGCCGCACTCGAGTACAGGGGCCCGAGGAAGTTCTCGGCGACCGGGTAGTCCATGATCCACGCGTCGCGGAACGGACCGGTCATGCCCTGGGCGTCCTTCAGCGGCAGGAACTCCGACTGCTGCAGGTCACCGCGCAGCTGGTACTCGATGCCCAGGTTCTCCCGGATCTGGTTGCCGACCGCCTGCATCCACTCCTCGTGGCCGGCGCCGGCGTTGAACCACAGGTCGACCGGGGTGCTGCGGTCGAAGCCGGCCTCGTCGAGCAGCCGGTTGGCCTCCTCCACGTCGAGCACGCAGACGTCGCAGGCGTCGTCGCGGTGGCCCGGGACGACCGGGCTGATGTAGGAGGTCGCCGGCGTGCGGGTGCCGCTGAAGATGGCGTCGCTGATCGCCTGCCGGTCGATCGCCATCGAGAAGGCCTTGCGCACGTTCGGGTCGGCGAAGCGCTGGTCGTAGGTCGGGAAGCCCAGCGAGGTGATGTCGCCCTGCGGCGTCTCGATGAAGCGGTCCCCGAACTCCTGCTCGGCCGAGACGATGGCGTCCGGCGGAAGGGTGTCCATGACGTCGACCGAGCCGCCCTGCAGGTCGGTGTAGGCGGTGTTCTGCTCGGTGTACACGCGGTACTCGACCGACGCGGCGTTGGCCGGCTCGTCGCCGCCGTACTCGTCGAAGCGGGCCAGCGTGATGCCGACGCCGGGGACGAACGGCTCCTCGGCCCTGAATTCACCGTTGCCGACCGGCTGCTCGCCGAAGCCGGCGGGGTCGTCGTAGAACGACTGCGGGAGCGGGTAGAAGGCGGTGTAGCCGGTGGTGGTCGGCCACTGGGCGTACGGCGCGGCGAGCTCCACCTCGAAGGTGAGGTCGTCGACCTGGCGGAGACCGGACATCTCGGTGGCCGTGGGCTGACCGCCGGTCTCGGCGGCCTGCAGGTCGTCGTAGCCGGCGATGTTGGCGAAGAAGTACGAGTTGCCCTGGGCGTTCGGGCTGTAGGCCGTGTAGTTCCAGGCGTCGATGAAGGACTGCGCGTTGACGGGGGTGCCGTCGTGGAAGGTCCAGCCGTCCTTGAGCGTGACGGTCCAGGTCTGCTGGTCCTCGGACTCGATGGACTCCGCGACGCCGGTGTAGACGGCCTCGTTGGTCTCGTTGTCGTACTCGACCAGGCCGGTGAAGAGCGAGTCGACGATCTGCCCGCCCTCGGTCTCGTTGGTGTTGCCGGGGACCAGGGGGTTCTCGGGCTCGCCGATGTACACGCTGAAGGAGCCACCGTCACCGCCCCCGCCGGCCGCCGACCCACCACCGTCGTCGTCACCGCCACCACAGGCGGACAGCAGCATCGCGCCGGACAGACCGGACGCGACGAGCGCAGCGGAGCGCTTGCTCAACCTCACGTGCAATGCCTCCCTCATCCCGCACAGCGGGGGGAACGGACTGGTTCGCCGGCAGTCCCCGCCTTGGGACGGGCGGCCGGGGTCGTGCGGACAGGGACCGGGCTCAACCGGTACGAGCGGGGACCCTAGGCGGGCTGCGCGAAGAGCGTCCACGTCCGTCACCGACTTGTGACCTCGGCTCAGGATCTCACAGGGTGGAATCCCGCTTGCGTCACCCAGGCCCGACTGGCGTCGCAGGAGTTCAACCTGCAGGGACGTCCCGCCGGACGTCGTGCGCCGTCCGCGCCCCGGTGTGTCAGGACCGTCGTCCCGGGTACTGATGGGAACAGCGACGAGAGGAGTGGACATGAGCGGCATCGACAAGATGAAGAACAAGGCCGAGGAACTGTCCGGCAAGGGCAAGGAGACCGTCGGCGAGAAGACCGGCGACCGCGACCTGCAGGCCGAGGGCAAGGCCGACCAGGCGTCGGGCAACCTCAAGCAGGCCGGCGAGAAGGTCAAGGACGTCTTCAAGTAGTAGAAGGACCCCGTTCCGGACCCCACCCTTCGCAAGCTCAGGGTGGGACCCGGGACGGGGCCTGCGCCGCGGGCGCCGTCCCTCCCCGGGACGGCGCCCGTCGTCGTGTCCTGAGCTGGGTCAGAGCCGGGCGAGCAGGGCGCGGACGGCGGGCAGCAGCGGCCGGTCCGCGGGGATCCAGTCCAGCGACTCGAGGTCGGCCGCGGTCAGCCAGCGCAGCTCGCTGTGCTCGTGCGCGGTGACCTCGGCGCCGGGCTCGGCGCGGGCCCACCACACCCGCAGCGTGGAGCCCCCCGGCAGCCCACCGGCGACGACGCCGTCGAGCACCACCTCGCCGAGGAACCCCTGCGGGACGACGACCACGCCGAGCTCCTCGCCGATCTCCCGCACCAGGGCGGCGAGCTCCTCCTCCCCCGGCTCGACCTTGCCGCCGGGGAACTCCCAGCAGCCGTCGTAGAGCCCGCCGGACCGCTGGGCGACGAGCACCCGGTCGCCGTCCACCAGCGCGGCGCCGACCACCTGGACGACGTCGAGCGCGCGGCGGGCGGCCGCGGCGGCGTAGCCGTCCAGGTGGGCCTGCATCGCGCGGAGCACGCGGCGGCGCAGCAGCGGGTCCACCACCCGCCCGAGCACCCACGGCAGCGCGGTCGCCCAGTCGACCTGCTCCTCGACGAGGGTGCCGGCACCGGTGGCGGTGTAGCGGCGCGAGTGGGTCAGCCAGCGCCAGCCGCGGCCGGGCCCCACGGCGTACACGTCCCGCACCGGCCGGACCGACACGACCTCCTCCAGCGGCGCCGGCCAGGGGCGGCCGAGGGCGCGGGCGACGTCGAACGCCACGGTCAGCGGCGCCTCCACCAGGGTGGTGAACCGCAGCTGGGACACCGGCCCACCTTCCCAGACAGGGCACTATGGCCCTCGTGCGCATCACCGCCCGGGTCGACTACGCCGTCCGGGCCGCCGTGGAGCTCGCCGCGGCGGCACCCGGAGCCCTGACCTGCGACCGCATCGCCGCAGCCCAGGGCATCCCCTCCCGCTTCCTGCAGTCGATCCTGGGCGACCTGCAGCACGCCCGGCTGGTCACCAGCCAGCGCGGCCGCGAGGGCGGTTACCGGCTGGCCCTGCCGCCGTCGGAGGTCTCCATCGCCCGTGTCATGCGGGTCGAGCAGGGCTTCCTCGCCGAGGTCCACGGCCAGCGACCGGAGGACGTCGAGTACTCGGGTACCGCCGTCCCGCTGGCCTCGGTGTGGGTGGCCGCCCGCGAGGCCTACCGCCGGGTGCTCGAGGAGGTCACCCTCGCCGACGTCGTCGCCGGGCAGCTGCCGGCGCCGGTGGCCGAGCTGGCCGCGCTCGAGGAGGCCTGGCGCTCCTTCAGCGACGGGCCCGCCGAGGGCTGAGGGGTGCCGTGGCGCGCCACAGGGCCGGCGTCACGGCCAGCAGGGCGAGCGCCAGCAGCGTGACCACCGCCTGACCGACACGCCCGGCGGTCACGCCGGACGCCGGGTCCAGCACGTGGTTCGCCCAGCCGTTGGCGGCGGCGTCCGACACGAGCACCGTCACCGCCAGGACGACGCCGCTGCGCCGGCGGAGCAGGACCAGCCCGGCGGCCAGCGGGTCGAGCAGGGTGAGCGAGACGAAGTAGGCGCGCAGCCACCCGGGCAGATCCGGGTGCGGGATGCCACCCGCCGCGGCCAGCTGGACGACGTGGACCACGGTGCCGTACGCGAGGACCAGCACGAGCACGGCGGCGGCGACCTGCGCCGGCCGCGGGGCGCCGTCCCACCGGGCCATCACCCGGCCAGGGTGTCAGCAGAGGCGGGTCGGCGCCGCCGCGACGCCCTGGGCGAGACTGGCGGCATGCCAGCCGTGCAGCGCCCGGGCGTCACCGTGTTCCTCACCGGCCTCTCCGGGGCGGGCAAGTCCACGATCGCCGACGCGCTGGTCGCCGACCTCGAGGCCGAGGGCCGGCCGGTGACCGTCCTGGACGGCGACGTCGTCCGCACCCACCTGTCCAGCGAGCTGTCCTTCTCCCGGGAGGACCGCGACCTCAACATCCGCCGGATCGGCTTCGTCGCCGGTGAGGTGGTCAGGCACGGCGGCACGGCGGTCGTCGCGGCGATCGCGCCCTACGAGGCCGCCCGCGAGGAGGCCCGCGCGCTGGTCGAGCAGCACGGCCGGTTCGTGCTGGTGCACCTGTCCACGCCGCTGGAGGTCTGCGAGGGCCGCGACGTCAAGGGCCTCTACGCCCGGGCCCGCGCGGGCCAGATCACCGGGTTCACCGGCATCGACGACCCCTACGAGCCGCCCGCGCGCGCGGAGGTCGTCGTCGACACCTCGGTCACCCCGCTGGCCGAGTCGGTCGCCCGCATCCGCGCCGCGATGGAGCAAGGACCCCGTCCTCCCCACCCTTCGCAGGCTCAGGGCGGGGCCCGGGACGGGGCCAGCGCTCCCGTGGGGTGAGTCACCCGGCGCCGCCCTCGCCGGGTGTGGGACCATGGCGGGCGTGACCTCCCGCGACCCGCACCTCGTCGCGCGCCGTCACATCGACCTGGCGCTGGTCAGCAGCGCTGTCTGTCGCCCCGCGCGCTGACACCCCGGTCCCCGCAGCACCCGCTGCGCCCCCCGATCTGCCAGCGCCTCCCGAGCCCGACGACCGGCGTCCGGGCCCGGCGGCGCAGTGAGGAAGTCCCGCTGTGACCAGCTCCCCGGAGACGCGGCCGACCCGCACGACCAACCGGCCGCAGCGTCGCGACACAGCGCAGCGTGGCCAGGGCCAGTGGGCGCTGGGCTACCGCGAGCCCCTCAACCCCAACGAGCGGATGAAGAAGGACGCCGACGGCCTCACGGTGCGCCAGCGGATCCTCGACATCTACCAGCACGCGGGCTTCGACGGGATCGACCCCGGCGACCTGCGCGGCCGGATGCGCTGGATGGGCCTCTACACCCAGCGCGCCCAGGGCATCCCCGGCGGCAAGACCGCCGTGCTGGAGCCCGAGGAGCTCGAGGACTCGTACTTCATGATGCGGGTGCGCACCGACGGCGGGGCTCTGACCAGTGAGCAGCTGCGCGTCATCGGCGGCATCAGCACCGAGTTCGGCCGCGACGTCGCGGACGTGACCGACCGGCAGAACGTGCAGCTGCACTGGATCCGGATCGAGGACGTCCCGGAGATCTGGCGGCGTCTCGAGGCCGTCGGGCTCACGACGACGGAGGCCTGCGGCGACACCCCCCGCGGCATGCTGAACTGCCCGCTCGCCGGGGTCCTCGAGGACGAGGTGCTCGACGCCAGCGACGTGATGGCGGAGACGGTCGCGAAGTACGTCGGCAGCCCGGAGTTCAGCAACCTGCCGCGCAAGTGGAAGACGTCGATGTCCGGGTGCGTCGACCACTGCACCGAGCCCGAGATCGACGACATCTCCTTCGTCGGGGTCGTGAACGACGACGGCGAGGCCGGCTACGACCTGTGGGTGGGCGGCGGGCTGTCGACCAACCCGATGTTCGCCAAGCGCATCGGCGTCTTCGTCCGCCCCGACCAGGTCACCGACGTCTGGGCCGCCTGCACCTCGATCTTCCGCGACTACGGCTACCGCCGGTCCCGCAACCACGCCCGGATCAAGTTCCTCATGGCCGACTGGGGCCCGGAGCGGTTCCGCGAGGTGCTGCAGGACGAGTACCTGCAGGAGAAGCTCCCCGACGGCCCGGCCGCGGCGCCGGCCAAGCACGACCAGCGCGACCACGTCGGGGTCAGCAAGCAGAAGGACGGCGCCAACGCGCTCGGCTTCGCGCTGCGCACCGGTCGGGTCAGCGGCTCGGTCCTCACCCGGGTCGCCGACCTGGCCGCCGACTACGGCACGCAGGGCGGGCGGATCCGGACGACCACCCAGCAGAAGCTCGTCGTCCTCGACGTCCCGGACGAGCGGGTCGAGGACCTGGTCGCCGAGCTCGCCGAGCACGACCTGCTCGTGCGCCCGAGCGCCTTCCGCCGCGGCACGATGGCCTGCACCGGCCTGGAGTTCTGCAAGCTGGCGATCGTCGAGACCAAGCAGCACGCCCAGGAGCTGTACGCCGAGCTGGAGCAGCGGCTGCCGGACTTCGACGAGCCCATCGGCATCAACGTCAACGGCTGCCCGAACAGCTGTGCCCGCTTCCAGACCGCCGACATCGGCTTCAAGGGCATGATCGTGCGCAACGCCGAAGGCGAGAGCGTCGAGGGCTTCCAGGTCCACCTGGGCGGCCACCTCGGCGTGGACGCCAGCTTCGGGCGCAAGTTCCGCGGTCACAAGATCACCAAGGAGGAGACCGCGGACTACTGCGAGCGGGTCCTCCGCGGCTACGTCGAGCGGCGGGAGACCGGTGAGACCTTCGCCGCCTACGTCGCGCGCGCCGACGAGGAGTGGCTGGTCTGAGGTGACCGGATCACCCGAGTCGCCGCGGCGGGGAAGGACCCGGCAGCTCCCGGTGTTCTACTGCCCGTACTGCGGGGACGAGGAACTGACGCCGCACGGCGAGGACCCCGACGGCTGGCACTGCGGTGCCTGCCTGCGGACCTGGACCGTGCACCTGACCGGAACGGGGGTACAGCGCCCATGACGGCAGCTGTCGTGGCACCCACACCTGAGCTGGCGGCCGAGGCCGACGCGCGCTTCGAGGGGATCGCCGACCCGGTCGAGCAGGCGCTCGCCGTCCTCCGCTGGGCCGGGGAGACCTTCGGCGACGACTTCGCGGTCACGTCGTCCATGGCCGACGGGCTGCTCTCCCACCTGGCGTCGCGGGCGGTCCCCGGCGTGAACGTCGTCTTCCTCGACACCGGCTACCACTTCGCCGAGACGATCGGCACCCGCGACTGGGTCAGCGGGGTCATGCCGATCACGCTGGTGAACGTGCAGCCCGCCCAGACCGTCGCCGAGCAGGACGCCGAGTACGGCGGGAAGCTGCACGACCGCGACCCCGACCTGTGCTGCTCGCTGCGCAAGGTGCAGCCGCTGGCGAAGGCCCTGGCCGGCTACACCGCCTGGGGCTCGGGCGTGCGCCGCGACGAGTCACCCACCCGCGCCGGCACCCCAGTCGTCGACTGGGACGCCAAGCGCGGCATGGTGAAGGTCAACCCGCTGGCCGCCTGGACGCAGGACGACGTCGACGCCTACATCACCGAGCACCGGGTGCCGGTCAACCCGCTGCAGGAGATCGGCTACGCCTCGATCGGCTGCGCGCCGTGCACCCGCCCGGTGGCCCCGGGCGAGGACCCGCGCGCCGGCCGCTGGGCCGGCCGCGGCAAGACCGAGTGCGGCCTGCACGTCTGACGCCATCGGCGGCAGGATGACCGCCGTGCCTCGGCCACCCCGACTCTCCCCCGACGAGCTCACCGCTGCCCTGTCCGGGCTGCCGCTGTGGTCGGGCGACGGCGAGGGCATCCGCCGCAGCGTCGAGCTGCCCGGCTTCCCTGACGCCGTCGCCGCGCTCGTGCGGATCGCGTTCGTCGCCGAGCAGCTCGACCACCACCCCGACGTCGACCTGCGCTGGCGCACCCTGCACCTGACGCTGGTCACCCACTCCGCTGGCGGGGTCACCGGCCTGGACCTGCAGCTCGCCCGTCGCGTCGACGAGCTGTTCCCCGGCTGAGAGCGGCTGAGCCGGCCCGGGGGATCGCCCCGAGCCGGCTGGCCCCCTCCCGGGTCCCGCCCCGAGCGTGCGAGGGGTGGGGAGGAGGGGGGTCCTTCTTCAGCTGCCGACGCGGCCGCCGTTGTCGCGTGCGACCACCACCACGCTCGGCCGCGGGAACGGCCGCTCGGGCAGCCGGTCGGGCCAGGTGCTCGACGGGGTGTCCCGCGTCGAGCCGGTGGTCTCGCCCGGGTGCTGGACGGACACGAACACCGACCGTCCGTCCCGGGGGATCATCGGCCCGCTGCACTCGGCACCGATCGGCACGGTGAGGAACGCCTTGAGGTGTCCGCGCTCAGCTCCCCCGGTCGGGACCGCGAAGAGCCCGTCGTTCGTGCCTGCGAAGGTCCCGGCCTCCTGGTTGCGGGTCGACAGCACGGTGCCGTCGGTGGAGATCCACAGGTTGCCGGCCGGGTCGAACTCCAGGTTGTCCGGGCAGGAGATGGCGCTGACCTGGGACTTGTCGTACCCGGCGAAGTACGTGCCGGGGAGCTGCGGGTCGCCGGCGAGGATGAAGATCCTCCAGGCGAAGGCGTCCCCGGCGACCCCGGCGGTCTCCTCCCACTCGATGACGTGCCCGTTGCGGTTGCCCGGTTGCTCCTCGAAGGTCGCCGGGGTGCTCGCCTCCTCGTCCGCGGGCTCGAAGGCGTACGAGCGGGTCAGCGGGTTGGCCTCGTCCGCCCCGGGCCGCCCGTCCTGACCGGTCCGGTTGGAGTTGTTGGTCAGCGCTGCGTACACCCGCCCGTTGACCGGGTTGACCTGGATGTCCTCGGGCCGGTCCATCCGCGTGGGCACCTTCGACGGATCGATGACGACGGGGGCCTGCGGGTCCGGGAAGTCGCCGTTGTCGTCCAGCTGCTTGCCGAGCCGGTCCGCGGCCAGCCGGGTGAAGGTGAGCACCCAGGCGACGTCCTTGCCCGGGATCATCGACCGGCCGTCCTGCACCAGCGGGACCCACCGGCCGGTTCCGTCGAACTCGCCGTCGCTGGGCAGGGTGCCGCTGCCGTCGATCTCGGCGGCCGGCGAGTCGCCGGTGAAGTGGGCGACGTAGAGGTCGCCCTCCTCGAGCAGCGTCATGTTGTGCGCCCGCGTCGCGGGGTCGTGGCCCTCCCGGTACCGCTTCTTCGACACGAACTTGTAGATGTAGTCGAAGCGCTCGTCGTCACCGGAGTACGCGACGACCTGCCCGTCCTCGGCGATCTGGATGTTGGCGCCCTCGTGCTTGAACCGCCCGAGTGCGGTGTGCTTCCTCGGCGTGGCGGTCGGGTCGTAGGGGTCGACCTCGACGACCCACCCGAACCGGTTGACCTCGTTGGGCTCCTGCCCCAGGTCGAACCGCGGGTCGACGTCCTGCCACCGGCGACCGGCCGAGTCCTCGGCGCTGACGCTGTACCGGCCCAGGCGGGGCTCCCGCGGGTCCTCGGTGATCGGCACGGACGTCCCGAAGTACTGGTTGAAGTTCTCCTCGCCGTGCAGCGTCGTGCCCCAGGGGGTGATGCCGCCGGCGCAGTTGTTGAGCGTGCCCAGGACGGTGCGGCCCTCGGGGTCGGCCCCCGTCCGCAGGAACTCCGACCCCGCAGCGGGGCCGGTCACGTGGAAGGGCGTCGAGGCGGTGATCCGGCGGTTGCGGTCGCGCTCCGGGGTGGGCAGCCAGACGCCCGAGTCGCCCTGCCGCTGGATCTGCACCACCGAGATGCCGTGGGCCATCATCGCGATGCGCTTCTGCTCGTCGGTGGTCGGTGCCTCCTCCTCGGCGACGCCGGAGAACATGAGCTGCTCGTTGGTGTACTCGTGGTTCACGACGAGCAGTGCGCGCCGGCGTCCGAGCGGCAGGAACCCGATGAAGTCGCAGTTGTAGCCGAACTGCCCGGCCTGCGCCTCGGCACTCTGGGCGTCGACGTCGAACTCCGGCGCTCCCTCCTCGACCGGGTCGCCCCAGCGCATGACGACGGCGGACCGGTAACCGGCCGGGACGACGAGCTCGTCGAGGAAGTTCTGCTCGACCGGTTCGAAGGTGAGGGCACCGTCCCCGCCCGGCCCAGGGTGTCCT
>DASQNB010000339.1:0-4769 GCA_035645175.1 Geodermatophilus sp. | reverse complement strand
CTGCTGCCGGGCACCGGCCAGTTCCGGCTCAACGGCCGCACCATCGAGGAGTACTTCCCGAACAAGGTGCACCAGCAGCTCATCCGTGAGCCGTTCGTGACCGTCGAGCGGGCCGAGCAGTACGACGTCGTCGGCATCCTCAGGGGTGGCGGCGTGAGCGGCCAGGCCGGCGCGCTGCGCCTGGCGATCGCCCGCGCGCTCGTCGCCGTCGAGGCCGACGACCGTCCGGCCCTGAAGAAGGCCGGCTTCCTCACCCGCGACCCGCGCGTCACCGAGCGCAAGAAGTACGGGCTCAAGAAGGCCCGCAAGGCGCCTCAGTACTCGAAGCGCTGACCGGTACGTCCGTGGGTCGCCTCTTCGGGACCGACGGCGTCCGGGGTCGGGCCAACGCCGACCTCACGCCGGAGTTGGCCCTCTCGGTGGCACGTGCTGCCGCCGGTGTGCTCGCCGACCGCGACGGGACCCAGCGTCCCGTCGCGGTCGTCGGCCGCGACCCCCGCGCCAGTGGGGAGATGCTCGAGGCCGCCGTCGTGGCGGGCCTCGCCAGCGCCGGTGCGCAGGTGCTGCGGGCCGGGGTGCTGCCCACCCCGGCGATCGCCCACCTCACCGCGCACACCGGCGCGGACCTCGGCGTGATGATCTCCGCCAGCCACAACCCCATGCCGGACAACGGCATCAAGCTCTTCAGCCGCGGCGGCCACAAGCTGCCCGACGCGGTCGAGGCCGCCATCGAGCAGGCCGTGACCGCCGGTCAGACCGACGGCCCGCGGCCCACCGGCGCCGGCATCGGCCGGGTCTCCGACCTCCCGGACGCCGGCGGCACCTACGTCGAGCACCTGCTCTCCACCGTCGACCGGCCGCTGTCCGGGCTCACCCTCGTCGTCGACTGCGCCCACGGCTCGGCCGCGGTGTGCGCGCCCGAGGTCTACCGGCGGGCCGGCGCCACCGTGCACGTGATCGGTGGCGAGCCCGACGGCTGGAACATCAACGACGGGATCGGCTCCACCCACCTGGGCCCGCTGACCGAGGCCGTGCGCGCGCACGGCGCGGACCTCGGCATCGCGCACGACGGCGACGCCGACCGCTGCCTGGCGGTCACCGCCGAGGGCGACGTCGTCGACGGCGACGCGATCCTCGCCGTCTGCGCGCTCGGGCTGCACGAGCACGGCCGGCTCACCGGCGACACCGTCGTCGCGACGGTCATGAGCAACCTGGGCTTCCACCACACGATGCGCGCGGCCGGCATCGCGGTGCACACCACTGCCGTCGGCGACCGGTACGTGCTCGAGGCGCTGCGGGCTCACGGGCTGAGCCTGGGCGGCGAGCAGAGCGGCCACCTGGTCTTCCTCGACCACGCCACCACCGGCGACGGTCTGCTCACCGGGCTGTCGCTGCTGTCCCGCATGGCCGAGACCGGCTCGTCGCTGGCCGAGCTGGCCTCGGTGGTCCACCGGCTGCCGCAGACGCTGGTCAACGTGCCGGTGCGCGACCGGATGGCCGTGTCGGCGAACGACGAGGTCGCCGCGGCGGTCAACCAGTGCGCGGCCGAGCTCGGGGACGACGGCCGGGTCCTGCTGCGTCCCTCCGGCACCGAGCAGCTGGTGCGGGTGATGGTCGAGGCGCCCACGCAGGAGCAGGCCGACGCGGTCGCCCAGCGCCTCGCCTCCGTCGTCGCCGCCGTCGCCTGAGCACGCCGGCCGTCCCGCTCAGCGACCCCCGGCGACCTGCCGCCACTCGTCGAGCAGGGCGCGCTCCCGCTCGGCGGCGTCGGGGGTGTCCAGCCCCTCGCCGGGCGCCTCGGCCCGCGCCCAGGTCAGCGTGTCCCGCGCGGTGTCCTCGGCCGGCCGGAAGCTCAGGCCGGCCGCGAGCGCGGCCGAGGAGTCGATGGCCGACTGGGGGATCTGGTCCTCGGGGTACCACAGCGGGCGCGACTCCTCCTCGACGCCGGCCAACCGGGAGCGCAGGAGGTCCTCGCCGACCCAGGTGAGGTCCATCTCGCCCGGCCCGACGCCGGCCGCGTGCAGGCACGCCGACAGCACCTCGCGCAGCGTCTCCTCCCGGCCGGGGCCGACGGCGTTGAAGACACCGCCGCGCCCGGCGGCCAGCGCGGCCACGATCCAGCCGGCGACGTCCCGGGCGTCGCTGTACTGGACCGGACGGTCCGGGTCACCGAGTGCCAGCACCGAGCGCGCCCCGTCCCCGGTCAGCGCCCTGGCGAGCCGCAGCGGCCAGTAGGTGAAGCGGTGCGAGGGGTCGCGTGGGCCGACCATGATGCCCACCCGGGGGAGCAGCACCGGACCGGCGAAGACCTCCGTCACCGCGCGCTCGGCGGCCAGCTTGGCCAGCGACCGCTCCTGCAGCGGGTCGTCGGCGGGCTGGACGCCGGCCCCCCGGACCGGGGCGCGCTCGTCGGGCCGGTCTGGGATCCTTCGGGCCGTAGACGCTGCTCATGCCGGACACGTGGCCGTAGACCCCGACCGAGCCGGACAGGAGCTCGGCGGTCGCGCGCACCGCCGGTGCGCCCGGCGAGGGGTCGGTGAAGGTGTCGAGGACGGCGTCCCACTGCCGGCCGCGCAGGACGCCCAGGTCCCCGGTGCGGTCGCCGTGGAGCACCTCGACGTCCTCGTGGGGACTGCTGCCGGACCGGCTGAGGACGCTCACTCGCGCTCCGGTCGCCAGCGCCGCGGCCACCGCGTGGAAGCCGAGGAACCCGCCGCCGCCCAGCACCAGCAGCCGCACCGGACCTCCTCGTCGCCGGGTGACGGCGCGCTCCCGGAGACCCGGGGGGTGCGGTCCGCGAGCGGACGCTACCCGGCCCGGTGCCCTCGGGCACCCGTGCTGCGGAGGGCGTCCTGCCCGCTTCCTGTCTGCGTCCTGACCGCGCGACGCCGCCCCGGCCGGTCCGCGCACGTCCGCGCCGGCGCCGGGTGAGCGGCACGGGAGGTGCCCCTGTGACCCGAGTTCCGTGCGCGGGCCGGCCGTCTCATCCGTTGTGGCGAGTGGGGACGGAAGGGTCCGGTCCCGCCGGTAGCCTCGGGGGAATGTGCGGCATCGTGGGATACGTCGGTCCCCAGAACGCCCTGGACGTCGTCCTGGAGGGCCTGCGCCGGCTGGAGTACCGGGGGTACGACTCGGCGGGGGTGGCCGTCCTCGCCGACGGCCGGCAGGCCACCGCGAAGAAGGCCGGGAAGCTGGCCAACCTGGAGAAGGTCCTCGCCGACTCCCCGCTGCCCGAGTCGACGATCGGCATCGGGCACACGCGGTGGGCCACCCACGGCGGGCCGACCGACCGCAACGCACACCCGCACGTGTCCGCCGACGGCAAGGTCGCGGTGATCCACAACGGGATCATCGAGAACTTCGCCGTCCTGCGCGCCGAGTGCGAGGCCGCCGGCCTCGAGTTCACCTCGGAGACCGACACCGAGGTGGCCGCCCACCTGCTCGCGCAGGTCTACGCCGGGACGCCGGAGGGCCCCGGCCGCCTGGCCGAGGCGATGCGGACGGTCAGCCGCCGGCTCGAGGGCGCCTTCACGCTGGTCGCGTCGCACGCCGACGAGCCCGACACGCTGGTCGCCTCCCGGCGCAACAGCCCGCTGGTCGTCGGCATCGGGGACGGCGAGTACTTCCTCGGCTCCGACGTCGCCGCGTTCA
This sequence comes from Geodermatophilus sp., assembly GCA_035645175.1. Lineage (GTDB taxonomy): Bacteria > Actinomycetota > Actinomycetes > Mycobacteriales > Geodermatophilaceae > Geodermatophilus. The sequence goes on along the minus strand of DASQNB010000339.1, from coordinate 1,118 downwards.
TCGCGCACACCCGCGAGGCCCGCGAGCTCGGCCAGGACCAGGTCGTCGAGATCGACCGGCACCGCGGGCTGACCGTCACCGACTTCTCCGGCACCCCGGTCGAGCCGCACGCCTACACCGTCGACTGGGACGCCGCGGCCGCCGAGAAGGGCGGCTACGACTGGTTCATGCTCAAGGAGATCGCCGAGCAGCCGCAGGCGGTCGCCGACACCCTGCTCGGCCGCATCGGCCAGGGCGGTGAGCTGGTCCTCGACGAGGTCCGGCTCTCCGACCAGGACCTGCGCGACATCGACAAGGTCTTCGTCGTCGCCTGCGGCACCGCCTACCACGCCGGGCTGATCGCCAAGTACGCGATCGAGCACTGGACCCGCATCCCCGTCGAGGTCGAGGTCGCCAGCGAGTTTCGCTACCGCGACCCGGTGCTCGACCGCTCCACGCTCGTCGTCGTCATCAGCCAGTCCGGCGAGACCATGGACACCCTCATGGCGCTGCGGCACGCGAAGGACCAGAAGGCGCGCGTGCTGGCGATCTGCAACGCCAACGGCTCGACCATCCCGCGCGAGTCCGACGCCGTCCTGTACACCCACGCGGGGCCGGAGGTCGCGGTCGCCTCGACCAAGGGCTTCCTGACCCAGCTGATCGCCTGCTACCTGGTCGGCCTGTTCCTGGCGCAGGTGCGCGGCATCAAGTACGCCGACGAGGTCGCCACGATCGTCGACGAGCTGCGCAGGATGCCCGAGGCGGTCGCCGAGGTGCTCACCCGGATGGAGCCGGTGCGCGAGCTCGGCCGTTCCCTGGCCGACGCGAACACGATCCTGTTCCTCGGCCGGCACGTCGCCTTCCCGGTGGCCCTGGAGGGCGCGCTCAAGCTCAAGGAGCTCGCCTACATCCACGCCGAGGGGTTCGCGGCCGGTGAGCTCAAGCACGGGCCGATCGCGCTGATCGAGGAGGGGACCCCGGTGGTCGTCGTCGTCCCGTCGCCGCGCGCCCGGGAGTCGGTGCACGGCAAGGTGGTCTCCAACATCCAGGAGGTCCGGGCCCGCGGTGCGCGCACCATCGTGATCGCCGAGGAGGGGGACGAGGACGTCGTCCCCTACGCCGACCACATCATCCGGGTG
>DASQNB010000338.1:0-6659 GCA_035645175.1 Geodermatophilus sp. | reverse complement strand
GAGGATTCCGGCTGCAGTGGCTCGCCGGAAGGGCGCTGCGCGTCCCTTCGGGATGGGCCTACGGCCCACCCTTCCCCCGACCCGCTGCGGCCGGAGGGGGCCAGTTGTGCGGGAGCGGCGAGGAGTGTGAATGAGTGCCACATCCACGCTGACAGTTGGGCTCGCGAGTCTGGCGGTGTCTGGACGGCGCAGGCCGCTCCTCGGATGCGTCTACCGACCGAGCCTGCGCGTCGAACGTCACAGCGTTGGATCCGTGCGGCTGCCGGTGCCGCGCCGGCAAGTTTAGTGGCGTCCACCAAGGTGGTGTGCGACCGGCCCGGTGAGTAGCGGGCCTTGAACGTCGAGGCGGCCACCGCGTGATCTTCTGGAGACCTTCCACAGTCCTTCAGGAGTTCAACGCGATGACCGCACGTTGCAGTATCGACCCTGCCCACTTCCTGCACGAGCAGCTGGCCCAGGCCAGCCCGGACCTGCTGCGGCAGATGCTCACCACGTTCATCGACGCGCTGATGAGCGCCGAGGCCGACGCGGTCTGCGGCGCCGAATACGGCGTCCGCTCCGCCGACCGCACGAACATCCGCAACGGCTACCGGGGCCGGGAGTTCGACACCCGGGCCGGCACGCTAGACGTGGCGATCCCGAGGCTGCGGGCCGGCTCCTACTTCCCTGACTGGCTGCTGGAGCGCCGCCGCCGGGCGGAGCGGGCGCTGACCACCGTGGTCGCCACCTGCTACCTGCTCGGCGTCTCGACCCGCCGGATGGAGAAGCTCGTCGAGTCCCTGGGCATCACCCGGCTCTCCAAGTCGCAGGTCAGCGAGATGGCCAAGGAACTCGACGGCCAGGTCGCGGACTTCCGGCACCGCCCGCTGGACGCTGGTCCCTACACGTTCATCGCCGCCGACGCCCTGGTGCTGAAGGTCCGGGAGGGCGGCCGCGTCGTGAATGTGCACGCCCTGCTGGCAACCGGCGTGAACGCCGACGGGCACCGGGAGATCCTCGGCCTGCAGGTCACCTCCGCCGAGGACGGCGCCGGCTGGCTGGCCTTCTTCCGGGACCTGACCGCCCGCGGCCTGACCGGCGTGCAGCTGGTCACTTCCGACGCGCACCGCGGGCTGGTCGAGGCGATCGGGGCCGCGCTGCCGGGTGCGTCCTGGCAGAGATGCCGAACGCACTGGGCCCGTAAGGAATCAAGCTGTTCTTTTCGGGTGCGCGATCGACGATCTGCTATGCGCCGACGAGGATGTCCGCGGGCAGCTGGCGACCCGGTTCGCTAGCGCGGCTGCGCTGTTGGCTTCCCTCACCGCTCCGCAAGCGCGCACCGACACGCCGACAAGTTGATTCTTTACAGGCCCAATGCGTCCGGCACCGCTGCCAGGCAGCACCCGGCAGGGTCGCCCCGATCGCCTCGACCAGCCCACGATGGGCATCCCTGGTCCTGGACACCATCCGCTACCTGCAGGCAAGAGGAGACAGCTCCAGCAGCCGGGCCGTCAGCGCACAGCTGCTCGACCGCTGGCGCGAGGTCCTCGGCCCCGACCACCCCGACACCCTGACCGCCGCAAGCAGGCTCACCCTCGACATGATGCAGTGGGCGAGGTCCAGTCGGCCCACGTCCTGGGCGAGGACATCCTGCAGCGCAGCCGTCGGGTGCTCGGCCCCGACCACCCGATCACGCTGTACCTGACGCGGACGACTCAACTCGGCCGGAGTTGGGCGACGTCCCGGTGCGGTGGAGCCATCGCCGCGCACAGCACAGGACAGGGCAGGACAGGACTGCACGTCGGCCAGCCTCCCCACGTCCGCAGCCCGCGCGCAGAGTTGTCAGGCGTCAGTCCTCAAGCAGCTCCCTGAGAGCGCCGTCGATGAACTTCTGGTCTTCCGGGTTGAACGGAGCCAGGTGTCCCCAGATGGTCGGGATGGGGCGGGACTCCGCGCCCGGTATGTGTCTCGCCTCGTACTCGCTGTCCACCGGCGGGAAGTACGAGTCGGTCTCGGCATTGAGGATGATGGTCCGCGCGCGGATGGCACCCAGCGCGGCCTCGAAATCGCCGCCGAACTCCGGGTGGTCGCCCAGGTCGTTGTGCCACCACGTCCACATCTGCGCGAGGAGGTCGTTGGCATCGCACTTGATGAAGAAGGCGTCCCAGAAGTAGTCGATGAACTCCTCCACCGTGCTGGCGCCGAAGGCCCGGAACATCTCCTGGCGGTAGAACGGCTCGGAGAAGCCCCAACCGGCGTACAGAGCGGCCATGGCCTTGATGCCCCGGATCGGCGGCTTGTCGCCGTAGAAGCTGTCATTCCAGTCAGAATCCGAGGTGATCGCACGGATGTTGCCCGCGAGAAAGACCTTGTTGAAGTTCGCCGTCCGCGCCGATCCGGAGATCGGCGCGATCGCCTGGACCATCTCCGGGTGCAGGGCAGCCCAGGCGTAGGTCTGGCATGCGCCCATGGACCAACTGCTCACCAGACGGATGCGCTCGACCCCGAGCTCCTCGGTCAGCAGGCGGTGCTGTGCCACGACGTTGTCGTAGGTCGTGACGTGCGGGAACCGCCCTCTGTCGAACGGCGGCGGGGTGTTGCTGGGCGAGGACGACACCGCAGCCCCGAAGTGGTTTGGCACGACGATGAAGTACCGCTCGGGGTCCAGAGCCCGGTTCGGCCCGGTCATCCAGCCGGCGGTGTCGGACGGCGTGGCGGTGAACCACGTCGGGCACACGACGACGTTGTCACGGGCCTCGTTCAGCCGGCCCAGAGTCGTGTACCCCAACGTCGCTCGAGGGAGGACAGAACCCTTCTGCAGCGCGAAATCGCCCAGCTCAAAGACCTTGTGTTCCATGGTCGTCCTCCTTCAATGACAGCGTGAGGAGGCCGACCGTAACGACGCCGGATGATGCGGACAATGGCCCACCAGGGCCGGCCTGGGCCGGCGCCCTGCGGTTCGACGAGGCTGCCTGCCCGGTCCCGGTGATGACTCCGGAAAGCCGCCGACCTGCGTCATCTCGCCGCACGCCGGTGCTGGGATGTGCCCGGGCAGTGGTCCACCGCCCACTCAGCCCAGTGCGGCCCGTAGTTCCTCCACTCTCCGACGGCGGTCGGCGCGCGCTTCGAGCGCCTCGGCGAGCGACACCGGCCGGAACCGGGTCCGAGTTCCTGGGGACGACTGGGCGACCGTGTCGAGGTCGGCGCTGACCACCGTGCCGACCATGGCGTAACCGCCGCCCGATACGGCGTCGCGGTGCAGGATGATCGGTTCCACGCCGCCGGGTACCTGGATGGACCCCAGCGGGTATCCGGCGTCCACGATGTTGGACGGGTCCGATCCGGCGCCGAAGGGCTGGTCCCGCGGTCTCCACTCGAGTTCGCCGCCGCTGTACCGGAAGCCGATGCGGTCGGCCACCGGCGTCAGCGTCCAGGTCGTCTCCAGCAGCGCGGCCAGGCCCCGGTCGGTCAGCCGGTAGTCGTACAGGCCCAGCACCGTGCGCAGCTCCTGCTCCCGCTCCAACGCCGGGCGCAGATGCCCGGGGACCCGCAGACCGGCCCGGCCGGTTCCCTCCCCGACCTCCAGCACGTCCCCCGCCTGCACCGGGCGACCGGCGAAGCCGCCGAAGCCGCCCAGCGCGTAGGTCGACCGGCTCCCGAGGACCGCCGGCACGTCGATGCCACCTGCGACGGCGATGTAGATCCGCGCCCCCTGCTGCAGGAATCCGAACTCCAGGAGGTCACCGGCCGCGACGTCGAAGGACTCCCACTGGGGCCGGGCCTGCCCGCCGACCGTGACCGGCATGGTGGCACCGGTGACGGCGACGACCGCCGGGGCCGTGAAGCGCAGCTGCGGTCCCAGGTACGCCGCCTCGAGGACGGCAGCCCCATCGTCGTTGCCCACCAGGAGGTTGGCGGCGAGGGCGGAGAACAGGTCGAGCGCTCCGGACGGCGGGATGCCGACGTCATAGTGGCCGAGACGGCCCTGGTCCTGCACGGTGCAGCTCAGCCCGGGTGCGACGATCTCAATCGCCATTCAGGACCTCCAGGACCGTCCGGTTGTACGCGTCGGGGTCCGCGTGGAACTCGTCGAGGCTGAAGCGGAAGGGACGCTGCCGGAACCGGAAGCGGCCGGCCGACACCTCGTCGCGGATCCGGCGGTACTCGGTCTCGTCGATGGGCCGGAACTTCACGATGTCCCCAGGGCGGAAGAACACCATGAAGTCGGCGAAGTCCGGCTGCATCTGAGCGGGATCAAAGATCGGTCCCGGCGTGACGCCGAACATCTGGTAGCCCCCGGCGCCGCGGACGGAGTAGATGCAGGCGAAGCACCCGCCGTGCCCGACGGTGAGCGGCGGGGTGTCCGTCCGGGGCCGGAGATACTTCGGCACCTCCAATTGCCGCTCCCGCGGCACCATCTGGAACATGAACGGCAGGCCGGCGACGAACCCCACCATCGAGGTGATCCACGGGGCGCCCGAGTGCCGGTCGATGAACTCCTGCACCGAGGACAACGCGTTCTCCGCCGCGGCGAACTCCAGGTCGGTGCCCTCGGGGCGCTGGTGCCGGTCGCGGAACCGCGCACCGGTCTCGGTGGTGTAGGGATCGGCGTACCAGACCGGCACCTCCACGACCCGCGTCTCCAGGGTCAGGGACGGTGCGTGCGCCACCTCCGCCTCCGCGGCGCGGACCGCGGCCTCGAGATCGGCCGGGGCGAGGACGTCGGGATCGAACCGGATGAGGAACGAGGCGTTCGCCGGGCAGATGTCCATAACCCCGTCGAGATGGCGCTGCCGCAGGACGTCGGTCACCGCCATCACGGAGAAGTTCGCCTCGAGGCTCATCTCCTCGGACACCTGCACGACGAGGTGCTCGTCGCCGCCCCATGAGTAGCGGCTCGCCGTCGAGGTGCTGGACGCGTCGGTGGAGCTGCTCATGCGGTCTCCCGGGTCTTGGCGCCGTCGGCCATCCAGGCTTCGAGGAAGGTGGAGTGGTAGCGGCCCTCCACCACCTCCGGGAGGTCGAGGACCTCACGCAGGAACGGTGCGGTCGTCTGCACCCCGACGATGTGCACCTCGTCGAGCGCCCGGCGGGCGCGCGCGAGCGCCCGCGGACGGTCCTCGTCCCAGACGACGACCTTGGCCAGCAGCGAGTCGTAGTAGGGGCTGACTGCGGTGCCCTGCTCGTAGCCCGAGTCGATGCGCACGAACGGTCCCGCCGGCATCCGCATCACCTCGAGCGGTCCCGGACTCGGCATGAACTGCATCGCGGGGTTCTCGGCGTTCAGTCGCAGCTCGATCGAGTGTCCGCGGACCTCCACGTCCTCCTGGGTGAAGGACAGCGGGTTCCCGGCCGCGACGCTCAGCTGCTCCCGCACCAGATCGTGGCCGGTGACCATCTCGGTGATCGGGTGCTCGACCTGGATGCGGGTGTTCATCTCGATGAAGAAGAAGTCGTGGTGGTCGGGGTCATAGAGGAACTCGACGGTGCCGGCGCCGCGGTAGGAGACCTCGGCGGCGAGCCGGACCGCCGTGGCGGTCATCGCCCCCCGCACCTGCTCGGAGATGCTCGGCGAGGGGGCCTCTTCGAGGAGCTTCTGCCTGCGGCGCTGCAGCGAGCACTCGCGCTCACCGAGGTGCAGGAACCGGGAGCCGTCGCCGAAGACCTGCACCTCCACGTGGTGGGCATGCTCGACGAATCGCTCGAGGTAGACCTCGCCGTGCCCGAAGGCCGCGGTGGCCTCGGCCTGGGCCGTCGGGACCGCCGTCCGGAGTTCCTCCGGCGTTCCTACGACGCGGATCCCCCGGCCGCCTCCACCGGCGGCCGCCTTGACCGCGACCGGGTAGCCGATCTTCGCCGCGACGTCGAGGGCCTCGGCCACGTCCGCGACCGGGCCGTCGGAGCCGGGCACCGTCGGGACCCCGGCGTGGGCGGCCGTGGAGCGGGCCAGCGCCTTGTCCCCCATCAGGCGGATCGCCTCGGCCGACGGCCCGACGAAGGTGATCCCTGCTTGGTCGAGGCGCTCGGCGAAGTCGGCCCGCTCGGAGAGGAAGCCGTATCCCGGGTGGACGGCGTCCGCGCCGACCTCCACCGCTGCCTTCAGGACGGCGTCGATGTCCAGGTAGCTGCGCGCCGCCGCGGCCGGCCCGATCACCACCTGCTCGTCCGCGGCGCGTGCGTGGAGCGCCTCGACGTCGGGCTCGCTGCACACCGCGACCGTCGGGATGCCGAGTTCCCGGGCGGCCCGGATGATCCGGATGGCGATCTCGCCGCGGTTGGCGACCAGGAGCTTGCGCATCGGTCAGCCCGCGTCGATGGTGGCGATCGGGTCCCCCGGTCCCACCGTCGCCTGGTTCTCCACGGCGAAGCCGGTGAGGCTCCCGTCCACCCCCGCCTTCACCTCGGCGAACTGCTTCATGATTTCGACCAGGCCGATGGTCTGGTCCGCGGTGACCGAGGACCCGATCTCCGCGAACGGGGGATCCGTCGGCGAGGGGCTGCGGTAGAAGACCCCTGGGAGGGGGGACAGGACCGTGTGCTCGGCCATCATCGGGTCCTCTCGCTGGCGGTGGGATCGCTGGTCGTGGCGTCGAGTACGGAACGCACCGCGGTGGCGACGTCCACGGCGTTGGGAGTGTCGGAGTGCACGCAGATGCTCTCCACCCGGACGGGGACGCGCT
>DASQNB010000337.1:0-5126 GCA_035645175.1 Geodermatophilus sp. | reverse complement strand
CAACGCCGGTGACCGGGACTGGCAGCAGACCGGGGCGCTGGCCTTCTACGGCGAGCCCGAGGTCCTCGCCGGCGAGTTCGCCGGCACCGAACTGAACGAGCGCGGCGCCACCCACGCGCTGTGCGTGCTCCAGGCCCAGGGGCAGATCCAGCTGGAGGACCGCTGCGCCGGCCTCGACGCGACGTTCAACGGCACCGTCGAGAAGCTGTACGCGCAGGGCACCGACCTGCCGCAGTACGTCTCCACGGTCTCCGCCAAGCTGCAGCAGGACCCCACCATCGACGCCGTCGTCACCCTCGGCCCCCAGCTGGGCGTCGCCGTCTCCCAGAACGTCCAGGAGACGGGCAGCGACGTGGACGTCGTGACCTATGCGTTCAACAGCGACCTGGTCCCCCTGCTCCAGGACGGCAGCGTCGCGTTCACGATCGACCAGCAGCCCTACCTCCAGGGCTACCTCTCGGTCGACACGCTGTGGCTCTACCACCGGAACCAGAGTGTCATCGGCGCGCAGCAGCCGGTCCCGACCGGGCCGGTCGTCATCGACCAGTCCAACATCGGCGACATCGCCGAGGACATCGAGACCGGGCTGCGCTGACCCCCAGGCCTGTGGGCGCTCACCCCGGACGTCGTCGTCTCCGAGCGCCCACAGGCCGCCCGGCCCTGTCGAGAGCCCGACCCGACGGCCGCACGGCGAGCATCGAGTGCTGCGTGATCCGGGCTGGTCAGCGCACAGCTCGGCCGCGGCGATCCACCGTCACCAACACCGCCATCCATCCGCGGAACTGTTGATCGCGAGGCTGCTCATGACCATTGCACGCGAGTCCCTCACCTCGCCGTCGGTCCCCTCCAGCAACCCGACCGTGTACTACGACCCACTGTCGTTCCCGGTGTACGAGCACCCCTACGACCTGTACCGGCAGCTACGGGACCACGCGCCGGTGTACTACAACGAGCGCAGGGACCTGTACGTCATCTCCCGCTACGAGGACGTCTCCGCCTGTCTGAGGAACCACGAGCAACTCGTCAACGCACTGGGCAACGACATCGACGGAACCCACGACTCGTACGGCGCGGGGATGCTGGTCTGCTACGACCCACCCCGGCACACCGTCCTCCGGGATGCGATCCGGCGCTCGTTCGGCGCCCGGGAGATCCTGGCCATGGAGGCGGGGATCCGCGAGGAGTCCCGCCGGCTGTCCGGCCTGGTGCGCGAGAAGGGTCGGGGGGACTTCATCCAGGACGTCGCCCTGCCCCTGGTCTTCAACGTGGCACTCCGGCTGGCGGGAGCCCCGCTGTCCGACACGGAGTACTTCATCGACCACCTGTGGCGGGCCATGGTGCGCACCGTCGGCAGATTCGGCATCCCCGAGGACGCCGCGGCAGCCAACCGGGAGTCCGAGGAGCACCTGGCCCGGATCGTCGAGCGCCGCCGCGCGGAGATCGCGGCCGGTGAGGAGGCATCGGCTCCCGACGCGATCAGCCAGATCCTCCACGGAGTCGACAAGGGCAAGGTCGCCACGGCCGAGGTGGTCGGTCTCGCGCACCTGGTCCTCTCGGCCGCCACCGACGCACCGGCCGCGCTGCTGTCGAACTGCATCGCCGTGCTGGACAAGTACCCGGTCCTGCAACGCCACCTGGCCGAGCACCCGGAGAAGGTCAGGAACTTCGTGGAAGAGGTCCTGCGCTACGACAGCCCGGCACAGAACCTGTCACGGCAGACGACGAGCGACGTCACCGTCGCCGGGGTGACCATCCCGGCGAACTCCCGCGTCATGGTGCTCATGGCGTCGGCGAACCGCGACGAACGGGTGTTCGAGGCCCCGGACACCTTCGACGTCGACCGGGTCTTCACCGCCGACAACAAGATCCTGACGTTCGGCGAGGGCATCCACTCCTGCATGGGTGCACCACTGGCGCGGCTGACGGCTCAGGTCCTGCTCGAGACGATGCTCGACGGCAGCGAATTCCGCGTCGTCGGCATGCCCGAGCGGTGGGTCAAGCAGATGGTCCGTGGTTTCGCGCGGCTGCCGATCGAGTACGTGTCCTCGTCGCCGATCCCGGAGCGCGCCCATGCGACCGCGGTCCAGCCGCACGTGGAAGCGGTGCGGCACCGGAGCACCACGCTGACCGTCGCAGCCCGGGAGTTCGAGACCGACGTCCGGGTCGAGGGCAAGCAGATCGTTGCCGACGGGGTGGTCGCCCTGACCCTGCGCGACGTCGACGGCGACCCGTTGCCGAAGTGGGAACCCGGCGCGCACGTCGACCTCGTCATCCCGGGGGTGCACACCCGGCAGTACTCACTGTGCGGCGACCCCGAGGACCGCCACACCTGGCGCCTCGGCATCCTCCGCGACCCCAACGGCAGCGGTGCTTCGCTCCACGTGCACGACCGGCTCGAAGCCGGCGACGTCGTCCGTGTCCGCGGGCCCCGCAACAACTTCCCGCTGGTCGACTCTCGTCGCTACCTGTTCATCGCCGGTGGCATCGGCATCACACCGATCCTGCCGATGATCGCCGCCGCCGAGGCCGCTGGTGCAGAGTGGGAACTGGTCTACGGCGGCCGCCGACGCGCGTCGATGGCCTTCCTCGACGAGCTCGCCGGGTACGGAGACAGGGTGTCGGTGCGCCCCCAGGACGAGACGGGTCTGCTCGACCTCGACGGTCTCCTCGGTGCACCGCGACCCGACACCGGGGTCTACTGCTGTGGACCCGAACCCCTGTTGGCCGCGGTCGAGCAACGCTGCACCGGCTGGCCGAGGGGATCCCTCCACGTCGAACGCTTCGCCGCGAAGCCCCTGACCGAGCCGGTGCTCTCCTCGGCCTTCGAGGTCCACCTCGCCCGGAGCGACCTGACGGTCACCGTCCCACCGGACCGGTCCGTCCTCTCGGTGGTCGAGGACGCCGGTGTCGGAGTGCTGTCCTCCTGCGCCGAGGGCACCTGCGGCACGTGCGAGACCCCCGTCCTGGAGGGCGTCCCCGACCACCGCGACTCCGTGCTCGACGAGGACGCGAGGGAGGCCAACGACTGCATGATGATCTGCGTCTCCCGCGCCTGCACCCCTCGACTGGTCCTCGACCTCTGACGTCGGGCAGATGCGGTGCGCCGGCCGACGACCACCGCTTCCCTTGACACCACCATGGCACCCTGATGTGATCGGCGTCACGGTTAAAGCGCTTTAAGATATCAGGGCCGACCACACTCCGGCACCGGCGTACCACGTCGGCGGAGACGCCCGCCTACGACCACGGCCCCGCCCGCACCCGATGAGAGGAGAACAGCCATGTCGCAGCGTCCACTGTCCGTGGCGGTGATCGGGGCCGGGATGGCCGGCCGCAGCCACGCCGCCGGCTATCGCTCGGTGAACACCGTCTTCGGCGAGGGGCTGCCGCCGGTCCGACTGGCCGCCATCGCCGACGCCAACGAGCAGTTGGCCCGCGACGCGGCCCGCCGCTACGGCTTCGAGCAGGCGGTGTACAGCTGGGAGGAGGTCGTGCAGGACCCCTCGATCGACGCGATCAGCATCGTCGTCGGCAACGCCCTGCACCGGCCGATCGCCGAGGCGGCGATCGCGGCCGGCAAGCACGTGCTCTGCGAGAAGCCGCTGGCCGGCTCGATGGACGACGCCCGGGCGATGGTGGCCGCCGAGGAGACCGCCGACGTCGTCACCGCCGTCGGGTACACCTATCGCCGGTCCCCGGCGATCGCGGCGATCCGCGACCACGTCCAGGACCGCGAGCTGGGTGAACTGACCCTGTTCGACGGCCGCTACTGGTGCGACTACGCCTGCGACCCTCGCGGCCCGCTCACCTGGCGGTACAGGGGCGGCCCCGGCAGTGGTGCCCTCGGCGACATCGGCGCGCACGTCATCGACGCCGCCCAGTTCATCTGTGGGCCGATCGTGTCGGTGTCCGGGGCGGCGCTGTCCACCCAGGTCGACAAGCGGCCGCTCCCCCTCGGCGCCGTGGTCGGCCACAACGCCGCACCGGTCAGCGAGGAGATGGGCGAGGTCGAGAACGAGGACACCGCGGTGTTCTCGGCCCGCTTCGAGTCCGGCCTCACCGCGTCGTTCTCGGTGTCGCGCACCGCGTTCGGCATGCCCAACGGGCTGGCCTTCGACGTGTACGGGCTGAGCGGGCGGGCCTCCTTCGACTGGCACCGGCCCTCGGAGTACCTCTTCGACGACTCGCAGCCCGAGGCCCGCACCCGCGGCGCTCGGCAGGTCATCGTCGGCCCGCAGATGCCCTACTTCGCCGGCGGGTACCCGATGGAGGCGCCAGGCGTGGGCGGCGGCATCGCCGAGATGTTCGTCTACCAGTGCCGCGCCTTCCTCGACCAGATCGTCGGCACCCCCGACCCGCTGCCGCCGAACGCCACCTTCGCCGACGGGCTGCACACCATGGAGATCATCCAGGCCGTCGTCCGGTCCGCGCAGTCCGACGGCGCCGCCGTTCCCGTCCCCACCCACTGACCCGGAGGCCGATCCCTCATGACACTCAAGCTGGGCGCCTACACCGCCTGCCTGCACGACCGCCCCCTGACCGAGGCCCTCGACGTGCTGCAGGCCAACGGCCTGACGTCCGTCGAGGTCAACACCGGCGGCTTCATCCCCTCCCCGCACTGCCACGTCGACCTGCTGCTGTCTTCCGCGCAGGCCCGGCGGGACTACCTGGAGACCTTCGCCTCCCGCGGGATGGAACTGACCGGCCTCAACTGCAACGGCAACCCGCTCAACCCGCTGCCCGGCGTCGGCCCCAAGCACGCCGACGACCTGCGCCGCACCATCGAGCTCGCCGGGCTGCTCGGGGTCCGGAACATCGTGACGATGTCGGGCACGCCCGGCTCGGACCCCGACGCCCGGTACCCGTCCTGGGTGGTCAACCCGTGGGACGGCGTCTACATGGACGTCCTGGACTACCAGTGGGGGGTCGCGGCGGAGTTCTGGACCGAGATCGACGCCCTCGCCCGGGCCAATGACGTCCGGGTGGCCATCGAGATGCACCCGCACAACCTGGTGTTCTCCCCGGTGACCCTGCGCAAGCTGGTGGAGCTGACCGGCGCGACCAACGTCGGTGCCGAGATGGACCCCTCGCACCTGATGTGGCAGGGCATGGACGTCGTCGCCTGC
>DASQNB010000336.1:0-8419 GCA_035645175.1 Geodermatophilus sp. | reverse complement strand
CGGTGTCCTCCGTGTCGGGCCAGAAGTCGCGGTAGTAGTCGGCCGCCAGCGCCCCCGGCCGCCCGCCCAGCACCCACGTGCTGCCCTTGGCCGCCGGCGGGTGCAGCCGGCCGGCCACCCCCTCCCAGCGGACGCCGAGGCTCATCAGCACCGACGGGATCGCCCCGCCCTGGCTGCACACGACGGTCACCCCGGGTCGCTCGCCGTCGTCGCCCACCCGCCCCAGGAGCCGGTCGACGACGGCGAGGCCTGCCCGCGGGTCCGCGGCGAACTCCTCCTCGCCCAGCTCGGGCAGGTCCTCGACGGCGAGCCCCAGCCGCTCGGCCAGCGGCGCCACGGTGTCGCGGCAGCGGGTGCGCCGGGCGGTGAGGACGGTGGTCGGCCCGAACAGCGGCAGCACCTCGGCCAGCCGCCGCGCCTGGCGCCGGCCCCGGCTCTCCAGCGGCCGCAGCTCGTCGGGCCCGTCCCAGTCGGACTTGCTGCCCGCCTTGGCGTGCCGGACCAGCAGCAGCGAGGGCTCCCGCGGGACGTCGGTGCGCGCCAGGTCGGCCAGCACCGCGCGGTCGTGCGCGTGACTGACCAGCGCGCAGGCCTGCTCGACCGGCAGCCAGCGCACCTCGTCGACCTCGTGGTTGAGCTCGAACGCGCCGCCCACCACCCGCATCAGCCAGTAGTCGACCCGCTTGGGGCCCTCGGGCAGCTCGTACTCGGTGCGCACGCTGCGCCGTCCGACGACGACGCCCAGCCCGGTCTCCTCGGCCACCTCGCGCACCGCCGTCTCCAGCAGGTGCTCGCCCTCGTCGGGCTTGCCCTTGGGCAGCGACCAGTCGTCGTAGCGCGGGCGGTGCACCAGCGCCGTCTCGATGCCGCCGCCGGTCGCCGGGCGCCACAGGGCGCCGCCGGCGGCGCGGACGAGGCGGCCGCGCTCAGCCGGCATGGTCGACCGCCGCCGCCATCAGCATCAGCTCGGCCTGGTGGTCCCGCTCGCCGGTGCGGGTCCACGCGCCGTCGCTGCCCAGCTCCCAGCAGCGCACGTCCTCGGCCATCGCCGCGTCGAAGGTGTCCTGCAGCTGGCGCTCCGCGGTGTCGTCGCAGACCCGCAGCAGCACCTCGACGCGGCGGTCGAGGTTGCGGTGCATGAGGTCGGAGCTGCCGAGCCACCACTCGCCCTCACCGCCGCCGGCGAACCACATCACCCGCGAGTGCTCCAGGAAGCGGCCCACGATCGAGCGCACCCGCACGTTCTCCGACAGCCCGGGGACGCCGGGGCGCAGCGAGCAGATGCCGCGGATGAGCAGCTCCACCGGGACCCCCGCCGACGACGCCTCGTAGAGGGCGTCGATGAGCTCCTCGTCGACCAGCGAGTTCACCTTGATGCGGATGCCGGCCGGCCGGCCCTCGCGGGCGTGGCGGGCCTCGCGCCGGATCTTCTCCACCAGCCCCGGGCGGATGCCGTGCGGCGCCACCATGAGCCGCCGGTAGGTCCGCTGTCGCGAGTAGCCGGTGAGGGTGTTGAAGAGGTCGGTGAGGTCCGCGCCCACCCGCGGGTCGGCGGTGAGGATGCCGAGGTCCTCGTAGAGCCGCGCGGTCTTGGGGTTGTAGTTGCCCGTGCCGATGTGGCAGTAGCGGCGGATCATGCCCTTCTCCCGGCGCACCACCAGTGCGGTCTTGCAGTGGGTCTTCAGGCCCACGAGCCCGTAGACGACGTGGCAGCCGGCCCGCTCCAGCGAGCGGGCCCAGCTGATGTTGGCCTCCTCGTCGAAGCGCGCCTTGATCTCCACGAGGACGACGACCTGCTTGCCGGCCTGCGCGGCGTCGATGAGCGCGTTGACGATCGGCGAGTCACCCGAGGTGCGGTACAGCGTCTGCTTGATCGCCAGCACGTTCGGGTCTGCGGCGGCCTGCTCGATGAAGCGCTGCACGCTGGTCGCGAAGGAGTGGTACGGGTGGTGCACCAGGACGTCGCCCTCCCGCAGCGTGGCGAACACGCTCTTGGGCGTCTCGCCCTCCGACAGCCGCGGGTGGGTGGCCGGCACGAAGGGCTCGTCCTTGAGCTCGGGACGGTCCAGCCCGTAGAACTCCCACAGCGCGGCCAGGTCCAGCAGGCCGGGCACGTGGACCACGTCGGAGGCGTCCACCTCCAGCTCGGAGACGAGCACGTTGAGGACGTCGGGCTCCATCGGCTCGGCGACCTCCAGCCGCACCGCCGGCCCGAACCGGCGACGGGCCAGCTCCCGCTCGAGGGCCTGCAGCAGGTCCTCGTCGCGGTCCTCCTCGACCTCCAGGTCGGCGTTGCGGGTGACCCGGAACAGGTGGTGGTCGATCACCTCGATGCCGGGGAACAGCGCCGGGAGGTGCGCGGCGATGAGGTCCTCGAGCGGCAGGAACGTCGCCCGGGACGCCGTCGCGTCCCTCGACCGGCCCGCTGCCACCGGCACGAAGCGCGGCACGTTGTTGGGCACCTTGAGCCGGGCGAAGCGCGCGGCGTCGGTGTCGGGGTCGCGCACCCGGACGGCGAGGTTGAGCGAGAGGCCGCTGATGTAGGGGAAGGGGTGCGCCGGATCGACCGCCAGCGGGGTCAGCACCGGGAACACCTGGTCGCGGAAGTACTCCCGCAGCCGCGTGGTCTCGTCCTCGGCCAGCTCGTCCCAGTGCACGATGCGGATCCCCGCCTCCTCCAGGCGTGGGGTGATGTCCTTGGCGAACACGTCGGCGTGCCGGTGCACCAGGTCGTGGGCCCGCTCGGTCACCTGCGCCAGCTGCTCGCGGATGGTCAGCCCGTCGGGGGAGCGGACCGTGAGGCCGGTGCTCTGCCGGCGCTTCAGGCCGGCGATGCGGACCATGTAGAACTCGTCGAGGTTGCCGGCGAAGATCGCCAGGAACTTCACCCGCTCCAGGAGCGGCGCGGACTCGTCCTCCGCCAGCTCGAGCACGCGGGCGTTGAAGTCCAGCCACGACAGCTCACGGTTGATGTACCGGTCGGCGGGGAGGCCGGATCGAGTCGAGGGCACGGGCTCATCGTGCCGCAGTCGGGGGGACGGCGGGGGGCGAGCGGCGGGTCAGCCGGTGTGCTGCCCCGTCCCGCCGAGCAGTGCGGCGGTGCGCGGTCCGACGCCCAGTGCCAGGGCGGCCCGCAGGTCGCCGGGCGTGTCGACGTCCCGGGCCAGGCCCGGCCAGCTGCCGGTCAGTGGGACGGCGCCGCCGGCCGCGTGCCGCTGCGCCGACCCGGTCCCGAAGGCGGGGGAGAGGTCGGTGCCGGCGGCGGTGAGCAGCGTCGTCCCGCTGCCCTGCGCGTCGGCCACGAAGCAGCGCGGTGCGACCTCCGCCGCGGCGAGTGCCGCGGTCAGCTCCGCCGGGCGCAGGGCCGGCAGGTCGGAGGACAGCGCCGCGACCGCGGCGCCCCCGGTGGCGCGGGCACCGTGCGCGAGGGCCGGGTTGAGGCCGGCGTCGGGTTCGTCGGGCACCGCGTGCGCGCCCAGGCCGGTGACCTCGGCGGCCGCGGCGGGGTCGTCGGTGACCACCAGGACACCGGTGACGGCGGGGGAGGCCAGCGCCGCGGCGACGGTGTCGGCCAGCAGCGCCAGGACCAGCCGGTCGTGCGCGGCCTCCGGCGGGCCGGCCATGCCCGGGGGCAGCGGCGTGAGGCGGGTCTTGGCCAGCGGCAGTCGCTTCGCCGGGACGACCACCGACCACGCGCGCACGGCGTCCATGTGAGCACACCGGCGGGGACCTCGTGCCCGCCGGTCGGACCCGGTGCGCCCAGCGGACCGGCGGAGGGCCGATCATGGGCTCGGACGTCCCGGCGGGCAGGTGCCGGGTGGGCAGGAGGGGAGGAACGGGTGACGCAGGACCGATCCCCGGACGCCGGGGTGTCGCGCCGTACCGGTGCCCCGCCGTCCCGATGGCGCACCCGCCGGCCGCTGCCGCCGGCGCTGGTGTTCTGCGTGGTGGTGATCTACCCGGTCACCCAGCTGCTGTTCCGGATGCGCTACCGGCACGCGGAGCGCCTCCCCCGTACGGGCCCGGTGCTCCTGGTGGCCAACCACGTGTCCGTGCTCGACCCGCTGGCCTGCGCCCGGCTGGTCTGGGACTGCGGCCGCGTGCCGCACTTCCTGGCCAAGGAGGCGGTCTTCACCGGGTGGGTCGGGCGGATCCTGCGCGCCGCCGGGCAGATCCCGGTGGCCCGCGGCTCGGCCGACGCCCGGACCTCGCTCGCGGCCGCCGAGGCCGACCTCGCCGCCGGCAACGTCGTGGTCATCTACCCCGAGGGGTCGGTCACCCGGGACCCCGACTGGTGGCCCATGGAGGCCCGCACGGGTGTGGCGCGGCTGGCGCTGGCCACCGACGCCGTCGTCCTGCCGGTGGCCCAGTGGGGCCCGCAGCGGGTGCACGACTACCACGCCAAGGAGCTGCACCTGCGGCTGCGCGCACCGGCGGAGTACCTGGTCGGCGAGCCGGTGGACCTCGACGACCTGCGGGCCCAGGTGCGCGCGGGCCGGCCGATGACCGGCGAGCTGCTGCGTCAGGTCACCGACCGCATGATGGCCTCCGTGCGCGACCAGCTGGCCGAGCTCCGCGGGGAGCCGGCGCCCACCACGACCACCCCCCACCCCCGGCGTGCGCTGCCGCGCGACCGGCCGGGGAGCGCCGCGTGAGCGAGCTCGCGAGCGAACGCACGGGCACAGCAGCGCCGCGGACGCGGCCGACGAGCGCCAGCGAGGAGGACTCGTGAGCCCGGTCGCGGGCACCGGTCCCCGGGCCGCCGTCCTCGGGGCCGGCTCGTGGGGGACCACCTTCGCCAAGGTGCTGGCCGACGCCGGCTGCTCGGTGCAGCTGCACGCCCGCCGCCCGGAGCTGGCGCAGACGATCGCGCAGACGCGGGAGAACCCCGACTACCTGCCCGGCATCCGGCTGCCCGACCGGCTGCGCGCCACCGCGGACCCCGCCGAGGCCCTCGCCGGCGCCGACATCGTGGTGCTCGCCGTCCCCTCCCAGTCGCTGCGGGCCAACCTCACCGAGTGGGCGCCGCTGCTGCCGGCCGACGCGGTCCTGCTGTCGTTGATGAAGGGCATCGAGCTGGGCAGCACCAAGCGGATGAGCCAGGTGATCTGCGAGGTCACCGGTGCGGGCGCCGACCGGGTCGCCGCGCTGTCGGGGCCCAACCTGGCCCGCGAGATCGCCGAGGAGCAGCCGGCCGCGACCGTGGTGGCCTGCACAGACCACGACCGCGCGGCGCAGGTGCAGGCCGCCTGCCACACCGCCTACTTCCGCCCGTACACCAATCAGGACCTCGTCGGCTGCGAGCTCGGCGGCGCGGTGAAGAACGTCATCGCGCTGGCCTGCGGCATCACCGAGGGGATGGGCTTCGGCGACAACACCCGGGCCTCGCTGATCACCCGCGGCCTGGCCGAGACCGCGCGGCTGGGTGCGGCCCTCGGCGCCGAGCCCACCACCTTCGCCGGGCTCGCCGGCCTGGGCGACCTGGTGGCCACCTGCAGCTCCCCGCTGTCGCGCAACCGCACCTTCGGCGAGCGGCTGGGGCGCGGGATGTCGGTGGAGGAGGTGCAGCAGACCACCAGGCAGGTCGCCGAGGGGGTCAAGAGCTGCCGGCCGGTGCTGGACCTGGCCCGCGCGCGCGGGGTCGACATGCCGCTCACCGAGGCCATCGTGAAGGTCTGCCACGAGGGCGTCCCCGTCACACAGGTGGTCAAGGAGATCATGTCCCGCGAGGCGAAGCCCGAGTGAAGGACGCGACCGAGAGCGGAGCCGGAGTGAGCGACGCGACCGAGAGCCGAGCCCGGGTGGACTACGCGACCGGGAGCGGAGCCGGAGTGGGCGACGTGGGCTGGGGGGACGGCACCCGGTCGGTCCGGGCCGGCGAGGACGCGCCCGTGCCGGGCGCGCCGCTGCGCCCCTCGCCGGTGTTCGCCGCCCCGTACCACCTGGGCGACCGCCCGCCGCGGGCGGACGGCGCCGACGCCTACGCGCGCACCGAGCACCCGACGCTGCGGGTGTTCGAGGCCGCCGTCGGCGAGCTCGACGGCGGCCGGTGCCTGTCCTTCGCCACCGGCATGGCCGCGATCAGCGCGGCGGTGCTGGCGGTGGCCCGCGCCGGCGACCGCGTGGTGCTGCCCTCGGACGGGTACTACGCGACCCGGCTGCTCGCCCGCGACGAGCTCGAGCGCTACGGCGTCACCGTCGAGTACGTGTCCACCCTGGACATCGGCGCGGTCGCGGCCCGCGGCGACCTCGACGGGGCCCGCCTCGTGATGCTGGAGACGCCGAGCAACCCGCTGCTCGACGTCTGCGACGTCGTCGCCGTCGCCCACGCCACCCGCGCCGCCGGGGCGGTGCTCGCCGTCGACAACACCACCGCCACCCCGCTCGGTCAGCGGCCGCTGGCGCTCGGCGCCGACCTCACCGTCGGCAGCGACACCAAGGCGCTCACCGGGCACAGTGACCTGCTGCTGGGCCACGTCAGCACCACCGACGACGAGCTGTACGCCCGCCTGAAGTCCTTCCGCGACCACACCGGCGGCACGCCCGGCCCGTTCGAGGCGTGGCTCGGGCACCGCTCGATGAGCACGCTGGACCTGCGGCTGGCCCGCCAGGCGGCGACCGCGGCGGCCGTCGCCGACCTGCTGGCCGCGCACCCCGCGGTGAGCGGCGTCCGCTGGCCCTGGCGGCCGGGCGACCCCTCGTACGACCTCGCCGCCCGGCAGATGCTGCGCCCGAACGGTGTGGTGTCCGCCGAGCTGCCCGACGCGGCGGCGGTCGCCCGGCTGCTGGGCGCCAGCCGGCTCTGGGCGGCGGCCACCAGCTTCGGCGGGGTGCACAGCACCCTCGACCGGCGGGCCCAGTGGGGCGGGGACGCCGTCCCCGAGGGGTTCGTGCGGCTGTCCTGCGGCATCGAGGACACCGCCGACCTGGTCGCCGACCTCAGCGCCGCCCTCGACGCCGTCTGAGGCCCGCTCAGCCGCTCGCGGCCGGCTCGCTGCGCCGGCGGTGCGCCGCCCGCGCGGTCAGCCACAGGCTCACCCCGACGTAGTAGCCGAGGTAGGCCAGCGACAGCGCCACGACGGCCGGGTGCGGGTCGGGCACCTGTAGCAGCAGGACGGCGTAGAGGACCAGCCAGACCGCGGTCAGCAGCAGGCTCAGCCCCCGCAGCGCCTGGGTGCGCGAGGGGTACAGGTAGCGGACCGGCACGAAGACCAGGACCGAGCAGACCACCAGCACCGTCGCGATCGCGGCCGGCCCGAGGTCGAGGACGATGGCGTAGAAGGCCACCACGTTCCAGTAGCTCGGGAAGCCCAGGAACGTGTGGTCGTCGGTCTTCGCGTCGACCCGGCAGAACTGGTAGCTGGAGGCCAGCAGCGGCAGCGCGGCCACGACCCAGCCGAGCACGCCGTCGGGCAGCGACCCGGTGGTCCACAGCAGCACGACAGGGGCGAACGCGTAGGTCAGGTAGTCGACGATGTCGTCCAGCCGCGCCCCGTCGAACCAGGGGATCGTCTCCTTGACCCGCATCCGGCGGGCGAGCATCCCGTCGGTGCCGTCGATGACGAGGGCGACCAGGCCCAGCCAGAGCGCGGCCACCGCGTCGCCGTCGAACGCGGCGAGCACGATGAGCAGCGCCAGGACCGTGCCGCTGGCGGTGTAGAGGTGGACGGCTGCCCCGGCCAGCCGCAAACCGCGTGGGAAGGACGGCGGGACGACGTCGTCGGCCGCCGGCCCCGGGAGGCTCCCGCCGGGCGGGACGGCCAGGTTCTCGCGCATCGCGTCGAGGTTCCCACACCGCGGGTGTCGCGGCGCGGCTTCCCGCCCGTCGCCCCGGCACGTCCCCCTGCCTCCACTAGGGTCTGCCGCGATGAGCGGACAGCCGGGCAAGCTGCGCGTCGCGGTCGTGTTCGGCGGCCGCAGCGCGGAACACCCCATCTCCTGCGTCTCCGCCGGAGCCGTCCTCGCGGCGCTGGACCCCGACCGGTACGACGTCGTCCCCGTCGGCATCGCCCGCGACGGACGGTGGGTGCTCGCCGACCCCGGCCAGCGCCTGGCCATCACCGACGGCGAGCTGCCCGAGGTCGCGGGCGGGACGGCGGTCTCCCTCGTGGGCGACCCGGCGGTCCGCGGCCTGGCCGTCCTCGAGCCCACCGCCGGGGTGGCGTCGGCGCTCACCGAGGTCGACGTCGTCTTCCCGGTGCTGCACGGCGCCTACGGCGAGGACGGCACGATCCAGGGGCTGCTGGAGATGAGCGGCATCCCGTACGTGGGCTCGGGCGTCTTCGCCAGCGCGGCGTCGATGGACAAGGAGTTCACCAAGAAGCTGCTCGCCGCGGCGGGCCTCCCCCAGGGGGACCACGTCGTACCGGTCACGGTCCAGCGCCGCGAGGACGGCTCCGGCGGAGACGCAGGAGATGGG
>DASQNB010000335.1:0-2310 GCA_035645175.1 Geodermatophilus sp. | reverse complement strand
TGGTCCGCGGCGACGGGGGAGTACCGCCCCGACCTGCTGGAGCGCGCGCTGGGCCACGGCGCCGTCGTCCCGCGGGTGCTCGGCCCGGCCGAGCCGGGACCGATGACGACGGGCGGCGCCGTCCTCGGGCCGGGGACCGGTGACAACGCGGCCGCGGCGCTCGGCCTGGCCGCCGAGCCCGGCGACGTCGTCTGCTCGATCGGCACCTCGGGCGTGGTCTCGATCGTGTCCACCGCCCCGGCGGCCGACCCGTCGGGCACGGTCGCGGGGTTCGCCGACGCGACCGGTCACTTCCTGCCGCTGATCGCCACGCTCAACGCCGCCCGGGTGCTCGACGCGACCGCGCGGCTGCTCGGTGTCGACCACGCCGAGCTGTCCCGGCTGGCGCTGTCGGCTCCGCCCGGTGCCGGCGGCCTGGTCCTGGTGCCCTACCTGGAGGGCGAGCGGACGCCGGACCGCCCGGACTCGACCGGCGCGCTGCACGGGCTGACGCTCGCGACCGCCGACCCCGCACACCTGGCCCGGGCCGCGGTCGAGGGGCTGCTGTGCGGGCTGGCCGACGGCCTGGACGCCGTCGCCGCGACCGGCACCCCGGTGCGCCGGGTGTTCCTCGTCGGTGGCGGGGCGCGCTCGGAGGCGGTGCGGCGGATCGCCCCCGCCGTCCTGGGCGTGCCGGTGCTCGCGCCGCCGCCGGGGGAGTACGTCGCCGACGGCGCCGCGCTGCAGGCGGCCTGGGTGCTGGCCGGCGGCGAGGCGCCGCCGGAGTGGGCGCGGCCGGGCACCGAGCGGCACGAGGCCGACCCGGTGCCGGCCGTGCGCGAGCGGTACGCGGAGGTGCGTGACCTGACCGCGGACCGGGTGTCCGCCGCCGGTACCTAGACTCGACCGAGGGGCACCGGCGATCCGGGGCCCCGTACCGATCGAGGAGAGTGGTAGTGGCCGTCCGAGCCATCCGGGGCGCGACGCAGGTGGACGCCGACGAGCGCGAGCTGGTCCTCGACGCGACCCGCGAGCTGGTGAGCGCGGTCATGGAGCGAAACCAGCTGGAGCACGACGACGTCATCAGCATCCTGTTCACCGCCACCCCCGACCTCGTCTCGGAGTTCCCGGCGCTCGCTGCCCGCGAGCTCGGCTTCGGGGACGTCCCGCTGATGTGCGCCACCGAGATCGGCGTGCCGCACGCGCTGCCGCGGGTGCTGCGGCTCATGGCGCACGTGGAGACCGACCGGCCGCGCGCGGACGTGCAGCACGTGTACCTGCGCGGAGCGAAGGCGCTGCGACGGGACATCGCACAGTGAGCGAGGGACGAGCGGACACCACTGTGCGGGGTGATCGCACAGTGAGCGAGGGACGAGCGGACACCACTGTGCGGGGTGATCGCCCAGTGAGCGGGGACTTCACCGGTCAGGTCGCGCTGGACGGCCCGTCGGGGACGGGTAAGTCCAGCGTCGCGCGGGCGGTCGCCAGCCGGCTGGGCGCGGCCTACCTGGACACCGGCGCGATGTACCGCGCGGCCACCGTCGCCGTGCTGGACGCCGGGGTGGACCCGGAGGACGCCGAGGCCGTGGCCGCCGTCGTCGCGGCGGCCCGCATCGAGGTGGGGACGGCGGCCGACACCGAGCTGGTGGAGGTCGACGGGGTGGACGTCGCCGTGCGCATCCGCGGCGCGGAGGTCACCCGCGCGGTGTCGCCGGTCTCGGCGGTGCCCTCGGTGCGCCGGCGACTGGTCGACCAGCAGCGGGCGCTGGTGGCCGCGGCCGACGCGGTCGTCGTCGAGGGCCGCGACATCGGCACCGTCGTCCTGCCGGACGCGACGCTGAAGGTCTACCTGACCGCCGCGCCCGAGGCCCGGGCCCAGCGGCGGGCCGCACAGCTGGGCCTGACCACGCCGGCCGAGGTCGCCGAGCTCGCCGCCGACCTGCGCCGCCGCGACGAGTACGACAGCAGCCGCACCGACAGCCCGCTGCGCCCGGCGGAGGACGCCGTCCTCGTGGACAGCACCCACCTCGACCGCGAGGGCGTCGTCGACCGGGTGGTCGAGCTGGCGCTGACGACCGTGGGGGCGGCGTCGTGAGCGAGCTCGCGAGCTCACGCAGGGACACAGCACGGCCCGTCGTGCGTTCGACGAGCGCCAGCGAGGAGGACGCATGACGGAGCAGACCGGGCCGCTGCCGGTGGTGGCGATCGTCGGGCGGCCCAACGTCGGCAAGTCCACGCTGGTCAACCGGTTCCTGGGCCGGCGCGCCGCCGTCGTCCAGGACACCCCGGGCGTCACCCGCGACCGGATCGCCTACGAGGCGCTGTGGAACG
>DASQNB010000334.1:0-2052 GCA_035645175.1 Geodermatophilus sp. | reverse complement strand
CCTGACCGACCGCCTGGCCGCCCGGCGTCAGGCCGCCGAGCTGCGCCACGTGACCGAGCGGGCCGCGGCGCAGCGGGCGCTGTCGGACCGGCTGCAGCAGGCCCTGCTGACCCCGCCACCGGAACCGGACCACCTGCAGGTAGCCGTGCGGTACCACCCGGCCGCCCACGAGGCGCAGGTCGGCGGTGACTGGTACGACGCGTTCCTGCAGCCCGACGGCGCGACGATGCTCGTCATCGGGGACGTCGTGGGCCACGACAGCGACGCAGCTGCGGCGATGGGCCAGCTGCGGGGAGTGCTGCGGGTCCTGGCCTACGACAACGACGAGCCCCCGTCGGCGACCCTGTCCCGCGCCGAGCACGTCGCCCGCGGGCTGGCGGTCAGCACGCTGGCGACCGTGGTGCTCGCCCGCATCGAGCGGAGACCGGACGTGCCCGTCACCGGCACCCGCGTGCTGCGGTGGAGCAACGCCGGCCACCTGCCGCCGCTGCTGCTCGCCCCCACCGGCACCTCGACCCTGCTGGAGAGCCGCCCCGAGCTGATGCTCGGCATCGACCCCGACGCACCGCGCACCGACCACACCGCCGAGCTGGCCGACGGCCACACCCTGCTGCTGGTCACCGACGGGCTGGTCGAGCGCCGGGACACCGACCTGGACGCGGGGCTGGCCGCACTGCAGGAGGCGCTGCGCGACCTCGGCGAGACGCCGCTGGAGGAGCTCTGCGACACGCTGCTCGACCGGATGCTGCCCGTGGACTGGGCGGACGATGTCGCGATCATCGCCGTCCGGACCCATCCGGAGGACCGTCCGCGGCCGCCCGAGGCGGGCCCCAACCGCCTCCCGCCCGGCGTCGACTGACCCGGACAGCACGGCGCCCGCCCCGGCCTGAGCCGGGACGGGCACTTCCGCGTGGTCCCGTCCCGGGCCCGCCCTCAGCGTGCGAAGGGTGGGGAGGACGGAGTCCTTCAGTCGATGACGACGGTCGTCTCGTTCAGGCCGACGTCGGCACTGACCCCGCGCTCACCCTTGCCGACCGGGGCCAGCGAACGGAGCTTCCAGTTCCCCGGGGCGGCGAAGAAGCGGAACTCGCCCTCCGGGCTGGTGACCACCTCGGCGGTGAACTCGTCGGTGGCGTCGAGCAGCCGCACGTACGCCCCGGCGACGGGGGCGCCGTCGTGCCAGACCTGGCCCTGGATGACCGTCTGGGTGCTCAGGTCCACGCCGGCCAGCGTGCCGCCCTGCTTGGGCGCGCCGCACATGCTCAGGCCCCCTTCGCGATCGGGACGCCGACCAGGGAGCCGTACTCGGTCCAGGAGCCGTCGTAGTTCTTGACGTTCTGGTGGCCGAGCAGCTCGCGCAGCACGAACCAGGTGTGGCTCGAACGCTCGCCGATCCGGCAGTAGGCGATGGTGTCCTTGCTGGTGTCCAGGCCGGCGTCGGCGTAGAGCTTGGCCAGCTCCTCGTCGCTCTTGAAGGTGCCGTCCTCGTTGGCCGCCTTGCTCCACGGCACGTTGACCGCGCTGGGGATGTGGCCCGGGCGCTGCGCGCCCTCCTGCGGCAGGTGGGCCGGGGCGACCAGCTTGCCGGCGAACTCGTCGGGCGAGCGGACGTCGACCAGGTTCTGCTGGCCGATCGCGGCCACGACCTCGTCGCGGAAGGCGCGGATGGAGGTGTCGGGCTCGGCGGCCCGGTACTGGGTCGCGGGCCGCTCGACGACGTCGGTGGACAGCGGGCGGCTGTCGAGCTCCCACTTCTTGCGGCCACCATCGATGAGCTTGACGTCCTGGTGGCCGTAGAGCTTGAAGTACCAGTAGGCGTAGGCGGCGAACCAGTTGTTGTTGCCGCCGTAGAGGACGACGGTGTCGTCGTTGCTGATGCCCTTGGCCGACAGCAGCTCCTGGAACTGCTCGCGGTCGACGAAGTCGCGGCGCAGCGGGTCCTGGAGGTCGGTCTTCCAGTCCAGCTTGACGGCGCCCTCGATGTGGCCCTTGTCGTAGGCGCTGGTGTCCTCGTCGACCTCGACGAAGACGATGCCGGGGGCGCCGATGTGC
>DASQNB010000333.1:0-4041 GCA_035645175.1 Geodermatophilus sp. | reverse complement strand
AGCAGCTCGGGCAGCTCGGAGGAGATGACCAGCACCGCCTTACCGGCCGCGACCAGCCGGTTGATGATCGTGTAGATCTCGTACTTCGCACCCACGTCGATGCCGCGGGTGGGCTCGTCGAGGATGAGCACCTCGGGGTCGGTGTACAGCCACTTGGACAGCACGACCTTCTGCTGGTTGCCGCCGGAGAGCTTGCCGACGACCGAGGCGACGCTCGGGGCCTTGACGTTCATGCTCTTCCGATAGCCCTCGGCGACCTTGATCTCCTCGTTGCCGTTGACGAAGCCCTTGCTGGCGAGCTTGCCCAGGGCGGCGGCGGAGACGTTGCGCCGGATGTCCTCGATGAGGTTGAGCCCGTAGTGCTTGCGGTCCTCGGTGGCGTAGGCGATCCCCGCGTCGATCGCCTCGGAGACGTTGCGGGGCCGGACCTCCTTGCCGTGCACGAACATCCGGCCGGTGATGTTCCGCCCGTAGGCGCGCCCGAAGACGCTCATGGCCAGCTCGGTGCGCCCGGCGCCCATGAGGCCGGCGATCCCGACGACCTCCCCGGCCCGGACGGTGAAGCTCGCCCCGTCGACGACCTTGCGGTCCTGGGTCGGGTGCCGGACCGACCAGTCCTCGACCCGCAGCACCTCCTCGCCAGGGTGCGACTCGCGCTCGGGGTAGTAGCTCTCCAGGTCGCGGCCGACCATCCCGCGGATGATCCGCTCCTGGGTGACCTCGCCGGCGTGCAGGCTCAGCGTCTCGACGGTCTTGCCGTCGCGGATGACCGTGACGTTGTCGGAGACGGCGGTGATCTCGCCGAGCTTGTGCGAGATCATGATGCAGGTGATCCCGCGCTCCCGGAGTCGGCGGAGCAGGTCGAGCAGGTGGGCCGAGTCGGTGTCGTTGAGCGCGGCGGTGGGCTCGTCGAGGATCAGCAGCCGCACGTCCTTGGACAGCGCCTTGGCGATCTCGACCAGCTGTTGCTTGCCGACGCCGAGCTGGCCGACCGGCGTGACCGGGTTCTCGTCGAGCCCGACCGAGCGGAGCAGCTCCCCGGCCTCGGCGTTGGCCTTGTTCCAGTCGATGAGCCCGAGGCGGCCGCGCCGCTCGCTGCCCAGGAAGATGTTCTCCGCGATCGACAGGTACGGGACCAGCGCGAGCTCCTGGTGGATGATCACGATGCCCACGTGCTCGCTGTCGCGGATGCCGGAGAAGCGGACCGGCTGGCCGTCGTAGACGATCTCGCCGTCGTAGCTCCCGGCCGGGTAGACGCCGGAGAGGACCTTCATCAGCGTCGACTTGCCGGCGCCGTTCTCGCCGCAGATCGCGTGGATCTCGCCGCGGCGGACCTTGAGGTTGACGTCCTCCAGGGCCTTGACGCCGGGGAAGGTCTTGGTGATGCCGCGCATCTCCAGGATGTGGTCGTCCATGGGACCTCGTCGTCCTGTCGTCGGCGCCCTGTCGCTGGTCGCGGGCGCCCGAGGATGGGTGGAGAGAGTGTGCGCTCACCCGGTCGGGTCGGCCAGGTGCGTGGGACACGGGGTCCCGGTGGTGCCGGCCGGGCCCGACAGCGGTGCTGCCGGGCCCGGCCGGGTCAGGGGGTGTCGGTCAGTCGGACTGGCCGCTGGCGACCTCTTCGGCCGTCCAGTAGCCGGAGTCGATCAGCACGGACTGGATGTCGTCCGCGAAGACCGTCTCGATCTCCAGCAGGTAGGACGGGACGACCTTGACGCCGTTGTCGTAGGTCTCGGTGTCGTTGGCCTCCGGCTCGTTGCCCTCCGCGTACGCCGACGCCGCGGCGACGGCCTGCTCGGCCAGCAGGCGGGTGTCCTTGAAGATCGTGGAGCTCTGGACACCGTCCTGGATGAGCTTGACCGAGGCGATCTCGGCGTCCTGACCGGTGACGACCGACATCGGCTGCGGCTGGGCGTCCAGCGTCGGGCCGTAGCCGGCGTTCTGCAGCGCGGTGATGATGCCGCGCGAGATGCCGTCGTAGGGCGAGAGGACGCCGTCGACCCGCGAGCCGTCGTTGTAGGCGGAGGTCAGCAGGTCGTCCATCCGCCGCTGGGCGGTCTCCTGCTGCCAGCGCAGGATGGCGGCCTGCTCGATGCTGGTCTGCCCCGACTTGACGACCAGCGTGCCGTCGTCGATCAGCGGCTGCAGGACCGACATCGCGCCGTCCCAGAAGAAGAAGGCATTGTTGTCGTCCAGGGAGCCGGCGAACAGCTCGACGTTGAACGGACCGGTCGCGGTGCCCGGCGAGCCGTCCTCGTTCCGCAGGCCCAGACCGGTCAGCAACGCGTTGCCCTGGGCGACGCCGACCTCGTAGTTGTCGAACGTGACGTAGAAGTCGACGTTCTCGGTGTCGCGGATGAGGCGGTCGTACGAGATGACCGGGATGTTGTTCGCCGCCGCGTTCTCCAGCTGACCGGAGAGGGCGGTGCCGTCGATCGCCGCGACCACGAGGATGTCGGCACCCTCGGTGATCATCTGGTCGACCTGCTGCGACTGGGTGGGGATGTCGTCGTTGGCGTACTGCAGGTCGACGGTGTAACCCTCGCCCTCCAGCTGCTCCTTGACGTTGTTGCCGTCGGCGATCCACCGCTCCGAGGTCTGGGTCGGCATCGAGACGCCGATGGTCAGGTCCTCCCCCTCGGCACCCCCGCCACCGGCACCACCGCTGCCACCGGCGCCCTCGCCGCCACAGGCCGCCAGGGTCAGCGCCATGCCGGCGCTGAGGGCGGCGAAGCCGAGCCTCTTGCTCACGTGATCTCCTCCTCGAGACTGCTGCGCGCTCGACCCGGCGCAGGCCCGCCCGTGGCGAGCAGTGAGAGTGTGAGCGCTAACAACCCATCGCCGTCAACCCCTGTCCGCCATCTCGGCGTCACGGTCTCGTAACGCTCGCCTGGGAGTGCCACGGAGCCGTTACCACCGGGTGAGGTCGCGGCCACCCCGCGTCGACATCCGGGGCGCGGGAACCACACCGGCCCGGGGACGCACGTCGTCCACCGGGCCGGGCTCCGCCGGCCCCCTGCCCCCACGAGCTCGCGGCGGGGGCAGGGGTCTTGCTCAGCGCAGGGTGACCTGGCGGGACAGCAGGCCTGCCCGGGCGCGACGCTCGTCGGCGGTCAGCGGGCCGGTCGCCGCCAGCGCCTGCTCCAGCCGGGCCTGGAACGCCGTGGCCGCGTCCGCCCAGTCGGCGGCCGGGGCGCCGGCGGGCAGGTCCCAGACCGGGACGAGCAGGCCGTGCGCCCGGAAGGCGCCGGCGTAGCGGGTGCCCCCGCCCAGCAGGATCTCGCCCGAGGCGCGCAGCCGGGCCAGCGCGTCGAGCAGCTGCTCCTCCGGCTCGGGCCGCACCCAGCGCAGGTGCGCGCGCTCGGCGCCGGGCCGCACCCAGTAGGCCGCGCCGAGGCCGGGGAGCAGCTCGGTGGGCAGGATCGCCTGGTTGGCCTGCTCCAGCCCGGCGCGGGCCGCGGCGCCGGCGTCGACGCCCTCCAGCCAGAAGCCGAAGTCCTCGTGCACGGTCACCTCGAGCGGCGCCGTGAGGTCGACCAGCTCCTGCAGCCGCGGGCCGGCCGAGCCGGCCCCGCCGACCGGGCCCGGGTCGACCGGTGCGCCGGCCGGGGCCTCGAGGGCGGCGGCCAGCGCCGTCCCCAGGTCGCGGCTGACGTCGTCCGAGGAGCCCTGCAGCTGGACGCCGAGCAGGATCTCGCCGTTGGCGCGGACGAGGGCCGGGGCGCCGCCGGGCAGCACGCTGGCCAGGGTGACGTCGCGCCCGTCCGTCGTCCGCAGGGGCGCGGTCGCCGCCGGGACCAGCTCGCGCAGCGCGACCCAGTGCGCCTCGCCGGGCAGCCCCTCGAACGGCCGGGTCACCGGCGGGGCGTAGCCCGAGCCGTGGCAGTGCTTGTACCGCCGGCCCGAGCCGCAGGGGCAGGGTGCCTTGGGGTTGACGCCGTTCTCGGCAGCGGGACGCTTGCGGGTCGCGGAGCGGGCCATGGGCGCAAGGCTAGGCGGCCCCCGTCCAGAGGCTCGCGGCGAGCGTGCGAGCCGTGGGGG
>DASQNB010000332.1:0-2011 GCA_035645175.1 Geodermatophilus sp. | reverse complement strand
ATCCAGCCGCTGGCCGCGGCCTTCTTGGGCGTCTTCACGAACTCGTTCGGCTCGTGCGAGCCGGGGGGCTCGACCACTCGGTCGCGCATCGGGTCCTCCTCGGACGGGGGTGCGCCGGTGGGCGCGGGACAGCGGTGCTTGGGTGGGGGTGTCTCGACAGGTGCTGCTCGTCGAGTGCTGCTCGGCGTCCGGATCCGGTCGACTGTGACCGGGGACACCGAGTGAGGACGGACACTAGCGACGATCCCGACAGAATGAACCAGTTCGTACATTAGTGTGGCGCACATCACAAGACGGTCTCAGCGCGTCCCGAGCGGATCACCGGGCGAGGCTGGCGCCGAACGGCCGGATGTGGTCTGCTGCACAGCAACTCACCAATTGGTACATACAGGGGAGGCGGTCCGTGACGGACGACGCGCAGGGCTTTCTGGTCGGTCTGGTCGGCAGCGGCATCGGCCCGTCGCTGACCCCGCCGCTGCACGAGCGCGAGGCCGACGAGCTGGGCCTGCGCTACCTCTACCGGCGGTTGGACCTCGACCGGCTGCAGCGGCCGGCGTCGGCGATCGGCGAGGTCCTGGCCGCCGCCCGGCTGACCGGCTACGACGGGCTCAACGTCACGCACCCCTGCAAGCAGCTGGTGCTCGAGCACCTCGACGAGCTCTCCCCCGACGCCGAGGCCCTCGGCGCGGTGAACACCGTCGTCCTCCGGGACGGCCGGGCGGTCGGGCACAACACCGACTGGTCCGGCTTCGCCCGGGCCTTCGACCGGGGGCTGCCCGAGGCCGCCCTGGACCGCGTGGTGCTGCTGGGGGCCGGCGGTGCCGGCGCGGCTGTCGCCCACGCGCTGCTCACCCTCGGCGCCCGCCGCCTGACCGTCCTCGACGTGGACGGGCAGCGGGCCGGGGCGCTGGCCGCGGCACTGGGCGAGCGCTTCGGCGCCGACCGCGCGGACGGCGGCGACCTCGACACGCTGCCCGCCGCGCTGGCGCGCGCCGACGGGCTGGTGCACGCCACCCCCACGGGCATGGCCGCCCACCCGGGCCTGCCGCTGGACGCCGGCCTGCTGCGCCCGGACCTCTGGGTGGCCGACATCGTCTACCGGCCGCTGGAGACCGCGCTGGTCCGCACCGCCCGCGAGCGGGGCTGCCGGGTGCTCGACGGCGGCGGCATGGCGGTGTTCCAGGCCGTGGACGCCTTCCGCCTGTTCACCGGCGTCGAGCCGGACGCCGGGCGGATGCTGGCCCACTTCACGACGCTGGTCTCGGGGCCGGGACACGACGTCCGTGTCGGCTGAAGGAGCTGGAGGACCCCCTGCCCCCCGCCACTCGCAGGCTCGCGGCGGGACACTGCAGGGGGCCGCCCGGCCTCCCCACCGCACCCGCCGGGCGATCGCCACGGTCTGCCTCTCCGGCACCCTCGAGGACAAGATCACCGCGGCGGCCGCCGCCGGCTTCGACGGCATCGAGGTCTTCGAGCCTGACCTGGTCGCCTCCCCCTGGTCACCGGCCGATCTGGCCGCGCGCTGCGCGGGCCTGGGCCTGTCGATCGACCTCTACCAGCCCTTCCGCGACCTGGACTCCACCGACCCCGGCCGCTTCGCCCGCAACCTGCGGCGGGCCGAGCACAAGTTCGAGGTGATGACCGCGCTCGGCGTCGACACCGTGCTGGTCTGCTCCTCGGTCGCCCCGGACGCCGTCGGCGACCCCGACCTCCTGGCCGAGCAGCTGGCCACCGCCGCCACCCGCGCCGGCGAGCGCGGCCTGCGGATCGCCTACGAGGCCCTGGCCTGGGGTCGGCAGGTCTCGACCTGGGAGGCCAGCTGGGACGCCGTCCGCCGGGCGGACTCCCCCGCCCTCGGGCTGTGCCTGGACAGCTTCCACGTGCTCTCCCGCGGCGGGGACCCGGCCGGCTTCGCCGCCGTCCCCGGGGACAGGCTGTTCTTCCTGCAGCTGGCCGACGCGCCGGCCCTGGCCATGGACGTGCTGCAGTGGAGCCGCCACCACCGCCTCTT
>DASQNB010000331.1:0-7029 GCA_035645175.1 Geodermatophilus sp. | reverse complement strand
CCGTGCGCACGGTCGAGGAACACCAGGCGGTCGTCGCGGCGCTCCTCGCCCCGCTGGGCGACGAGGAGGTGCCGCTGGCGACGGCGCACAACCGGGTCCTGGCCCGGGACGTGACCGCGCAGGTGTCGCTGCCCGGCTTCGACAACTCCGCGATGGACGGCTACGCCGCGCGCTCGGCCGACGTGGTGGCCCTCCCGGTGCAGCTGCCGGTCGCCGACGACATCCCGGCCGGGCGCACCGACGTCCGCCCGCTCGAGCCCGGCACCGTCCAGCGGATCATGACCGGAGCCCCGCTCCCCGACGGCGCCGACGTGGTCGTGCCGGTCGAGCTGACCGACGCCGCCACCGACGTCGTCGAGATCCGCGACGCCCCCGCTCCCGGCACCCACCTGCGGCGGGCCGGGGAGGACATCACTGCCGGCACCGTCGCGCTGACCGCCGGCAGCCCGCTCGGTGCCGCCCAGCTGGGCCTGGCCGCCGCCGTGGGCGCGCGGACGCTGTGGGTGCGCCGCCGTCCGCGGGTGCTGGTCCTCTCGACCGGCAGCGAGCTCGTCGAGCCCGGGGCGCCGCTGCTGCCCGGGCAGATCTACGAGTCCAACTCCGCGCTGCTGGTCGCCGCCGTGGAGGACGCCGGAGGGACGGCGCGGCGGCTGCACTTCGTCCCCGACGACGTCGACGAGTTCCTCGCCACGGTCCGCGCCGAGCTGGCCACCGCCGACCTGCTGGTCACCAGCGGCGGGGTCAGCGCCGGCGCCTACGAGGTGGTCAAGGACGCCTTCCGGGAGCTGGGCACCGTCGAGTTCGTCAAGGTGGCGATGCAGCCCGGCGGCCCGCAGGGGGCCGGCACGGTGGACGGCGTCCCCGTCGTCACGCTGCCCGGCAACCCGGTGAGCTCCTTCGTCTCCTTCGAGGTGTTCGTGCGGCCGGCGCTGCGCCGCGCGCTGGGCCACGCCGACCCCGGTCGGCTGCGTGCCCCCGCGACGCTGACCGCCCCGCTGCGCTCCCCCGCCGGGCGCCGCCAGTTCCTGCGCGGCCGCTACGACGCGGGCACCGTCTCCCAGGTCGGTGGGCCCGGCTCGCACCTGGTCGCCCACCTCGCCCGCGCCAACTGCCTGGTCGTCGTCCCCGAGGACGTCACCGAGCTGCCCACCGGCGCCCCGGTGGACGTCGTCCTGATCGAAGGAGCGCTCCAGTGAGCTCCGAGCCGCGGCTCACGCACGTCGACGAGGCCGGCGCCGCCCGGATGGTCGACGTCTCCGCCAAGCCGGTCACCGCCCGCGAGGCCACCGCCGCCGGCCGGGTGCTGGTCAGTCCCGAGGTGGTGGCGCTGCTGCGCGGCGAGGGGGTGCCCAAGGGGGACGCCGTCGCCGTCGCCCGCATCGCCGGCATCGCCGGGGCCAAGCGGACGCCGGACCTCGTGCCGCTGTGCCACCCGATCGCCCTGCACGGGGTCACGGTGGACGTGACGGTGGCCGACGACGCCGTCGAGATCGTCGCCACCGCCCGCACCGCGGACCGCACCGGCGTGGAGATGGAGGCGCTCACCTCGGTCGCGGTCGCCGGCCTGACCGTCATCGACATGGTGAAGGCCGTCGACCCGCGCGCGGCGATCACCGACGTCCGGCTGCTGGCCAAGTCCGGCGGGAAGAGCGGGGAGTGGCGGAGATGAGCGGACTGCCCGAGGACGCCCGCGCCGTCGTCGTCACCGCGTCCAACCGCGCCTCCGCCGGCGTCTACGAGGACCGCAGCGGGCAGGCCCTCGCCGAGGGGCTGCGCG
Source organism: Geodermatophilus sp. (assembly GCA_035645175.1). Classification (GTDB taxonomy): domain Bacteria; phylum Actinomycetota; class Actinomycetes; order Mycobacteriales; family Geodermatophilaceae; genus Geodermatophilus. The sequence continues at coordinate 5,252 of DASQNB010000331.1, read as the reverse complement.
CGCTGGGGTTCACCGTCGAGGGTCCGCACGTGCGCCCCGACGACGCCGCCGAGCTGGAGATGGTGCTCCTGGAGGCGATCGGCTCCGGCGCGGACGTCGTCCTCACCACCGGCGGCACCGGGCTCTCCCCCACCGACGTCACCCCCGAGGCCACCCGCCGGGTGCTCGAGCGCGAGGCCCCCGGCATCGCGGAGGCCGTGCGCCGCCACGGGGAGGCCGAGGTGCCGACGTCGGTGCTCTCCCGTGGGATCGCCGGCACCGCCGGACGCACGCTGATCGTGAACCTGCCCGGCTCCACCGGCGGCGTCCGCGACGGCCTCGCCGTCCTCGGCCCCCTGCTCCCCCACGTGGTGTCGCAGCTCCGCGGCGGGGACCACTGAGCCCGTCGGTGGACGTCGACGTCTCCCTGGCCGGGTGGGAGATCGAGTGCTGCCAGCCACCTCCGGGCGGGGGGACGACGTCAGCCGGCCGTTGCTGTGGGTCGACGACCTGACGCGCGGGAGGGTCCTGACGGTGCGGTTGGTCGAGCAGACGTACCAGCGGACCACGGGTGCCTACGCACCGGTGCCCGGTGACTTCGTGCTGCGCCAGTGAGCCGCGGTCCCCGGTGGTTCCACGGGGACCTGGACCGGCCGCCCGACCGGGGCCCCCTCCCGGACCTCGTGCGTCAGCAGAGCGGCGTGCTGGTCGGGCTCCGCCTGGAGACGCCCGGCGGCTAGTCCGGCAGGACGATGCGCTCCGGGCGCGTGTACACGTTGCAGCCGTCGCCGCGGAGGAAGCCGACCAGGGTGATCCCGACGTCGGCGGCCAGCTCCACGGCGAGCGACGACGGGGCCGACACCGCGGCGAGCACCGGGATGCCCGCCATCGCCGCCTTCTGCGTCAGCTCGAAGCTCGCCCGCCCGCTGACCATCAGCACGTGCCCGGCCAGCGGCAGCCGCCCCTGGCGCACGCCGTCCCCGATGACCTTGTCGACCGCGTTGTGCCGGCCGACGTCCTCGCGCAGGGCGACCAGCTCGCCGTCCACCGTGAACAGCCCGGCCGCGTGCAGTCCGCCGGTCTTGTCGAACACCTGCTGGGCCGCGCGCAGCCGGTCGGGCAGCGCGAGCAGCGTCGCCAGCGGCAGCCGGACGTCGTCCCCGGCCACGTCGTGCCGCGTCCTGGTGCGGATCGCGTCGATGCTGGCCTTGCCGCACACCCCGCAGGAGCTCGACGTGTAGAAGTTGCGGTCCAGCGCGGTGTCCGGCGGCTCCACGCCAGGCGCGAGGTCGACGTCGACGACGTTGTAGGTGTTGCGGCCGTCCTCGTCGACGGAGTTGCAGTACCGCAGCCCGGCGATGTCGTCGGCCGACCCGATCACCGCCTCGGTGGCGAGGAAGCCGTGCACCAGGTCGAAGTCGTCGCCCGGTGTGCGCATGGTGACCGCCAGCGGCGTCCCGGCCAGCCGGATCTCCAGCGGCTCCTCGGCCGCCACCGTGTCCGGGCGGGTGTTGTGCGCCGCGCCGCGGATCCGCAGCACCGGCGTCCTGCTCGTGACTCGTCCCACGAGGGGCGACGGTACCCACGTCCGGCCCCTACGGTCGCAGCGTGCCCGTGCTCCCGCCCTACGCCGCCGTCGTCCTGGCCGGCGGCCGTGCGGCCCGGATGGGCGGGCAGGCCAAGCCGCAGCTGGACGTCGGCGGCCGCAGCATCCTCGACGCGGTGCTGGCCGCCGTCCCCGACGCCGCGCCGCGGGTCGTCGTCGGCCCGCCGCAGCCGGTCCCGGCCGACGTCGTCGTGGTCCGCGAGGACCCGCCACGGGGCGGCCCGGTGGCGGCGATGCGGGCCGGGCTGGCGCACGTCCCCACCGAGGTGGTGGCGCTGCTCGCCAGCGACCTGCCCTTCCTCACCACCGGACTGGTCCGGGCGCTGCGCGAGCGGCTGACCGGCGACGGCGTGCTCGTCGTCGACGACACCGACCGCGACCAGCTGCTGCTCGGGGTCTGGCAGACGGCGGCGCTGCGCGCGGCGGTGGCGGACGTCGACGGGCCGACGTCGGTGCGCCGGGTGCTCGCCCCGCTCGCCGTCCGCCGGCTGCACCCCGAGGTCCCGCCCGGGCAGCCGCCGCCGTGGACCGACTGCGACACCCCTGCCGACCTCGCTCGCGCCCGGGCCGCCGCCGCCCGGCTCGGCCCCCGCCGGGTACCCCGCCGCCCCCAGGGGTAGGTGCTGCCCATGCGCATCGTCATCGCCGGGGCCCACGGGCAGGTCGCCCGCCGCCTCGCCCGCCTGCTGTCCGCCCGCGGCGACTCGGTGGTCGGCATCGTCCGCAACCCCGCGCACGAGGACGACCTGCGCGCCGACGGCGCCGAGCCGGTGGTGCTCGACCTCGAGCAGGCCGGCGTGGAGCAGGTCGCCGAGGTGGTGTCCGGGGCCGACGCGGTCGTCTTCGCCGCCGGCGCGGGCCCGAACAGCGGGGAGGCCCGCAAGCACACCGTCGACAAGGGCGCGGCGCTGCTGCTCGCCGACGCTGCCGAGCGGGCCGGGGTCCGGCCGTACCTGCTCGTGTCCTCGATGGGTGTCGAGCAGGCCCGCCAGGGGACGCCGCGGGGCATGGACCCGGTCTTCGCCGTCTACCTGCAGGCCAAGCTGGCCGCCGAGGACGCGATCCTCCCCCGGCCCGCTCTCGACACCGTCATCCTGCGCCCGGGCCGGCTCACCGACGACCCCGGCACCGGACGGGTCACCCTCGAGCACGGCGTCGAGTACGGCGAGGTGCCGCGGGACGACGTCGCGGCGGTGCTGGTCGCGCTGCTGGACGCCGGCAAGACCGACGAGGTGGTCGAGCTGGTCAGTGGTGACACCCCGATCGATGAGGCGGTCGCCGCCCTCCCTTGACGGACCCCGTCCCCTCCACCCCTCGTAGGTGGACCCCGTCCTCCCCACCCCTCGCACGCTCGGGGCGGGACCCGGGACGGGGCCACGGCGAGCCTCTGGACGGGGCCGGGCCGACGCCTCAGTCCCGGCGGGCGCGGGTGACCGCCGCCCGGCCGGCGAGCTCGGCGTCGGGTGGGTAGTCGACCGCCACCAGCGTCAGCCCGCCGGCGGGAGCCACCGGCACGTCGCTGGCACGCTCGGTGCGGGCGAACAGCCCCGCGGGCCACTCCGGCGGACGCCGGCCCTCCCCCACCGCGGTGAGGGCGCCGACGAGGCTGCGCACCATCGAGTGGCAGAAGGCGTCCGCCGAGGCCCGCACGGTGACCAGGTCGCCCTCGCGTGCCACGGCCAGTGTCAGCAGCGTCCGGATCGTCGTCGCGCCCTCCCGGCGGCGGCAGAAGGCCGCGAAGTCGTGCTCACCGAGCAGGAGGTCCGCGGCCGTGGCCATCGCGTCGACGTCGAGCCGCCGCGGCCAGCCGACCGTGTCCGCCCGGCGCAGCGGCGGCGGACCGCTGTCGGCGTCGGTCAGCCGGTAGACGTAGTGCCGGCGCAGCGCGCCGAACCGGGCGTCGAAGTCCGGCGGCGCCTCCTCGACGGTGCGGACGGCGATGTCGGGCGGCAGGACCCCGCGCAGCCGGCGCACCAGCCGTTCCCGGTGCTCCGCCCAGACACCGCGCGGGACGTCGGTGTGGGCGACCTGGCCGGTGGCGTGCACGCCTGCGTCGGTACGGCCGGCGACGGTCAGCTCGACCGGGGACCGCAGCACCCTCGCCAGGGCCGCCTCGAGGTCGCCCTGCACGGTGCGCTGTCCTGGCTGGCGGGCCCACCCGTGCAGCGCGGTGCCGTCGTAGGCGACACCCAACCGGAGACGGACGAGCCCGCCACCGGGATCGGTGGCGGGCTCGTCGGTGGTGCGTGGAGTGGTCAGCGACCGCTCACTTCGGGTCGGGAGCGGCCTCGCCCCCGGGAGCCTGGAGGCCGGCGGTGGCGGCGTCGCCCAGCTCGGCGGCCTCGATCTCGGCGGCGGCCGCGGCGGCCACGTCCGGGGACAGCGTCGGGTCGTCGACGACGGCGGCGTTCTCGGCGGTCGGCTGCGGGGTGACGTCGGCGTCGTCCTGACGCTCGCCATCGGGGTTGTAGAGGTCGGTGACGACCTGCTGCGCCTCGGGGTCGACGTCGCCGGAGGTCACGGCCGGCGAGGTGTCGCCACCGGGGCCGGTGGTCTCGCCCTCGAAGGTCGCACCCTGGTCACCTCCGCCGACGCTGACCCCGGCGGCGCCGGCGGGGGCGCCCTCGCCCGGGTTCTCCCGGTCGCTCACCGCGCGCCGTCCGTGCCCGCGGCGTCGCCCGGGGACTCGGCGTCGGTCGCCACGGTCTCGGTGGCGGCAGTGGCCCCGCCTGCGCTGGACGTGTCCTCGGCGGCGTCCGCGTCGACGGCCTCGGCGTCGGTCACCGGGGCGTCGGCGGCGACGGTGTCCTCCGCCGTCGCGGGGGCCTCCGCGGTCTCCAGCGCGTCCGCGGTCACCTCACCGGAGGCGGCGGCGGCACCCGCACCTGCGGTGGCACCGGCGAACCGGGTGCCGCGGGCACGCTCGGCCTCGCCGACCGCCTGCTGGGCCACGGTCTGACCCTCGACCAGCTCGATGACCGCCATGGGGGCGTTGTCGCCCTTGCGCGGGCCCACCTTGGTGATGCGCGTGTAGCCGCCCGGCCGGTCCGCGAAGCGCGGCCCGATCTCGGCGAACAGCGTGTGGACGACGTCCTTGTCCCGGATGGTCGTCATCACCTGACGGCGGGCGTGCAGGTCACCGCGCTTGGCGAAGGTCACCAGCTTCTCGGCCAGGGGACGCAGCCGCTTGGCCTTCGCCTCGGTGGTGGTGATCCGCCCGTGCTCGAACAGCGACGTGGCCAGGTTGGCCAGCATCAGCCGCTCGTGCGCGGGGGAACCGCCCAGACGGGGGCCCTTGGTGGGGGTGGGCATGTCGGTCCTTCCTCAGGCTGCCGGGCCGCGGTGCCGGCTGCGTTCCGTGGTGGTGCTGACGTTCTCCTGCGCGGAGCGCGGGTCGTGCGTCCGGGCCAGTGTGGCGGGCCCGGCAGCGGCGCCGGACGGCGGGTCGCCCCGCCGTCCGGCACGCGCTCAGAGCTGCTCGGTCTCCTGGTAGGAGCCGTCGTCGTACTGCGCCTGGTCGTAGCCCGCGGCGAACTCGCCGTGGCCCTGGTAGGCGTCGGTCTCGTAGCCCTCGTCGTAGCTCTCGACCGAGGTGGGGATGAACCCGGGCGGGCTGTCCTTGAGCGCCAGGCCCATGGCCGCCAGCTTCATCTTGACCTCGTCGATG
>DASQNB010000330.1:0-6505 GCA_035645175.1 Geodermatophilus sp. | reverse complement strand
CCGTCCCCGTTGGGCAGGCGCACCTTGACGGTGGCCTCGCTGACCACGTCGCCGTTGCCCCAGTGCTCGACGGAGGTGCGGTAGCTCTCCAGCTCGAACAGCGGCGCCGGGGCGTCGGGCAGCTCGGCGCGCAGCAGCAGCTCGAAGGAGGCGTCGGCGGCCTCGAAGGACCAGCCGTCGGCCTCCAGCACCTTGACCCGGTCGACGACCCGGCCGATGACGTCGGCGTGCCCGTCGAGGTCGACGCCGAGCTCGCGGCCCTTGAGCTCCACCGACGCCCGCCCGGCCATCTCGGTGACCAGGATGCGCATGTCGTTGCCGACCACCGCCGGGTCGAGGTGGTTGTACAGCTCGGGGCTGACCTTGATCGCGCTGGCGTGCAGGCCGGCCTTGTGCGCGAACGCCGAGGCGCCGACGTAGGGCTGGTGCTCGTCGGGGGCGATGTTGGCGAGCTCGGCGATGGCGTGGCTGACCCGCTGCAGCTCGGCCAGGCAGCCCTCCGGCACGACCGGCAGGCCCATCTTGGTGACCAGGTTGGCGATCAGCGCGAAGGTGTCGGCGTTGCCGGCGCGCTCGCCGTAGCCGTTCGCCGTCCCCTGGACGTGGGTGACGCCGGCCTCGACGGCGGCCAGGGTGTTGGCGACGGCGCAGCCGGTGTCGTCCTGGCAGTGGATGCCCAGCCGGCCCTCGACCCGCGCGCGGACGTCGGCGACGACCCGGCCCACGCCCATCGGCAGCATGCCGCCGTTGGTGTCGCACAGGACGCCGACCTCGGCCCCGGCCGCGAACGCCGTCCGCAGCACGTCGACGCCGTGGTCGGGGTCGGCGGCGTACCCGTCGAAGAAGTGCTCGCAGTCGACGAACACCCGCCGGCCGTGCGCCACGAGGAACGCCACGGTGTCGCGCACCATGGCCAGGTTCTCCTCGAGCGTGGTCCGCAGCGCCTCGCGCACGTGCCGGACGTCGGACTTGGCGACCAGGCAGACCACCGGCGTCTCGGCGTCCAGCAGCGCGCGCACCTGGGCGTCGTCCGCCACACGGACGCCGGCCTTGCGGGTGGACCCGAACGCGACCAGCTGGGCGTGCCGCAGCTTGAGCTCGGTGCGGGCGCGGGCGAAGAACTCGGTGTCCTTGGGCAGGGCGCCGGGCCAGCCGCCCTCGATGAAGCCGACCCCGATCTCGTCGAGCAGCCGGGCGACGGCCAGCTTGTCGGCGACGGAGTAGCTGACCCCCTCGCGCTGGGCGCCGTCGCGCAGCGTGGTGTCGAAGACGTGGAAGTCGGTGCTGGTCGGAGTCGGCACGGGGTCCTCCGGGGAGAGGGCGCAACTGCCCCGGACACGAAGAAGACCCCCCGGGAACGGGAGGTCTTGCGCGCAGTCGGGGAGGTGACTGCGCGCTAGGCGATGATGATCGAGCCGGTGCGGGACATCGCGACGAGTAAACCACGGTGACCGGGGAGGTCATACGGTCTGCGGGCATGACGACGACCAGCGGGCCGACCGCGGACACGGCGGCCCGGCAGGTGGCCGAGGCGATGGCCGCCGCCGCGGCGGCGTGGCTGGAGACGCTCGCCCCGCACCAGCGGGGGCTCGCCCACTGGCCCGGCCCGGAGGACGACGACGCCGAGGCCGAGCGGCTGCGCTGGTACTACACGCCGACCGACCACGGCGGTCTCCCGCTGGGGCAGCAGCGCCCGGCCCAGCAGTCGCTGGCCATGCAGCTGGTCGCCACCGGCCTGTCCCGGGCCGGCTACGTCACCGTCTGCACGGTCATCGGCTGGGAGAACGTGCTCGACCACCTCGAGGGCTGGTCGGTCGACTGGGGCCGCGAGCGCGGGCGGGACCCCGGCCTCTACTACCTGCGCGTCTTCGGCACGCCCGGCGGCGACCGTCCCTGGGGGTGGCGTTTCGGCGGTCACCACGTCTCGCTGAACAACCTCGTCGTCGACGGACGGGTCCGATCCGTGACGCCGTGCTTCCTGGGCGCCGACCCGGCGTCCGCGCCGCTGCTCGGCGGAGCCGACCTCAGGCCGCTCGGCACGGCCGAGGACCTGGCCCGGGAGCTGGTCCGCTCGCTCCCGGCGGACCTGCGCGCCCGTGCCGTGCTGCTCGACCGGGCGCCGTCGGACATCGTCGGCGGTAACCGGTCACGGCTCAGCGACGGCGACCGGATGGTGCAGCTGCCCGACGTCTGGCGGGAGCGGTTCACCGAGCCGCGCCTGCTCGACCGCGTGACCCGGATGGCCGAGGGCGCCGAGGCGGGCAGCGGGTTCGACGAGGGCGACCACCACCGCCTGGCGCTGACCACCGAACCGAAGGGCCTCCCGGCGTCCGAGCTGGACGACGCGCAGCGGGAGCTGCTGCGGACCCTGCTGTCGGCCTACGTCGGCCGGGTGCCCGACGGACTGGCCCCGGACGTCGACCTCGACACGGTCCACCTCGCCTGGGCCGGGTCCACCGAGCCCGGGCAGCCGCACTACTACCGGCTGCAGGGCGGCCGGCTCCTCGTCGAGTGGGACAACACCGCGCGCGACGCCAACCATGCGCACTCGGTGTGGCGGGACCTCCGGGCCGACTTCGGCCTCGACGTCCTGGCCGAGCACCGCGCCCGGCACCACGCCGGCTGACTGGAACGGCGCCTCAGCGCTCGGTCGCCATCCCCTCGACGAGGGCCGCCACGTCGACCGCGGCCGGGTCCGGGAGACGCCCGGCGGCCACCTCCATGAGCTCCAGGACGGCGGCAGTGAGCCGGTCCGACACCGCGGCCGCGCCCAGCGCGTCCCGGATCAGCCGGCCGTCCTTGACCGCCCCGCCGAGCGCGAAGCTGACCGGGTACTTCCCGTCCTGCATCGCCGCCCCCTTGACCCGTGCGTAGGGCGAGTCGAGCGGACCGCCGTCCAGGGCCCGGAAGAAGTCCTCCGGGTCCAGGCCGAGCCCACGCGCCAGCGCCACCGACTGGGCGGTGCCGGCGGTGAGCGCGAGCACCCACGCGTTGCAGACCAGCTTCAGCCGGGTGCCCGCCCCGGCCTCCCCGAGCCACAGCGTCCGCCGGCCGAGCGCGTCGAACACCGGCCCGAGCCGTTCGCGGACCTGCTCCGGACCGGACGCGAGCAGGACCAGCTGCCCCTGCTCCGCCGGCGTCCGGGTGCCCAGCACCGGGCAGTCCACGAGCAGCAGCCCGAGCTCGTCGGCGAGCGCGACCAGCCGGTCGACGTCCCCCAGCCCCACCGTCGCGGTCTGCAGCCAGACCGTGCCCGGCGCCGGAGCGGCGCGGCGTACGACGTCGACGACCGCGTCGGCGTCGAAGAGCGCGGTCAGGACGACGCCCGCACCACCGACGGCGTCCTCCGGCTGGTCGAGCACCTCGGCGCCGGGCCCGGCCAGGGCCCGGGCCCGGCTGCCGTCGCGGTTCCACAGCCGCACCGGGATGCCGGCCCGCACCAGCGACCGGGCCATGCCCGCGCCCATGGTCCCCGTCCCGAGGACGGCGACGGTGTCCCCGCCCGTACCACCCGCGCCCGCCCCGCCCACGCCCGCCCCGGTCACTCGACGAGCGCCACCGCGCGGGTGGGACCGCCGTGCGCGCCGCGGACCTTGAGCGGGAAGCCGACGAAGGTGAAGCGGGTGTCGACGACCCGGTCGAGGTTGGCCAGGTTCTCGTAGTGGGTGATGTGCTCGCGCCGGCACATCATGTGGATCGGGTAGGTCTTGCTCGCCGGGTTGTCCGGCGTCGGGCTGTCCACCCCGAACGTCTTGACGCCGCGCTGCACGATCCACTCCGCGGCCGACGCCCCGAGTCCCGGGAAGTCGGTCAGGTAGCGCTTGTCGCCGACGTACCGGTTCCAGGTCGCGGTGTGGAACAGCACGATGTCGCCGCGGCGGACCTCGACGGGCGAGGCCGCCTCGATCCGGTCGAGGTCCTCGGCGGTGATGTCGGTCTGCGGCGCGAAGCCGGTGACGTCCAGGCACACGGCCGGGCCGTAGAAGAGGTCCAGTGCCATCTGGTCGATGGTCTCCGCCCCCGGCGTCGGGTCGAGGTGGGAGAAGGAGTCCACGTGGGTGGGTCCGTTGTCGTTGAGGATGAACCCGGTGGTCTGGAACGAGAAGCCGCCCTCGAACCGCGGGGCGGTCTCCTCGTGGGTGGCGTGCTCGAACTGCACGGTCTTGAGGTGACCCGGGTAGACCTTCATGCCCTCGTAGATGTCCTGTGACAGGTCGATGATCTGCATGCGCACTCCTCGGCTCGGTGTGGGGACGGACGGGGTGGTGCAGGTGCGGGACGGCGTGGCCCCCCTCTCGGCGTCCCTGAGCGTGCGAGGGGACCCAGAAGGGGGTCCATTCTCAGTGCACCGGTTCCACCGCCCCGCTGAGCGCCGACCGGGTGATGGCCTCGAACGCGCGGACGGTGGCGCGGACGTCGCCGGCCGAGACCGGGTACTCCGCACCGCCCTCCACCGCCGCGGCGAAGCGCTCGAGGTTGTCCAGGACGGCGCGGGTCGGCGGGACGAAGCGGGTGCTGGGCTCGGCGTCGCGGTGGCGGACGGTGACGTCCCAGCCGGCCGGGGCCTCGGGGTGGGCGCGGTCCCGGATCTCCATCCAGCCCTCGGAGCCGAGCAGGCACATCCGACCGATGAAGGGCGTGGTGAGGATGGCGGTGATCGTGGCCGTGGCCCCGCTGGCGAAGCCGAGGGTCACCGAGAGGGTGTCGCCGTTGCCGAAGGACGTGGCCCGGGTGGCCAGTCGGGCCCACACCTCGACGGGCTCGCCGAGCAGGCTGACGGCGAGGTCGACCAGGTGGATGCCGGTCGCCGAGAGGGGGCCCACCGGCGCCTCGACGCTCGACAGCCGCCAGTTGTCGGGGGGCAGTGTCAGGAACTTGTCCTGGCTGAAGTTGCCCTCGAACACCAGCGGTGTGCCCAGCTCGCCGGCCCGGCAGCGCTCTCCCAGCTCCACGACCGGGGGCTCGAAGCGGCGCTCGTGGCCGACGCCCAGCCGGACCCCGGCCGCGGCCACCGCCGCGAGCGCCACGTCGGCGTCGGCCACGGTGGTGCTGAACGGCTTCTCGCAGAAGACGTGCTTGCCGGCCTCGGCGGCCGCGACGATCTGCGCGGAGTGGAACCGGTGCGGGGAGCACAGCACCACCGCGTCGACCCCCGGGTCGGCCAGGGCCTCCCCGAACTCGGCCGTCGTCGCCAGCCCGCGCGCCGCGGCGCGCTCCCGTCCGGCCGGCTCCGGGTCCACGCCCAGCACCGCTCGGAGCCGCCGGCTGTCGGCCAGCTCGTCGAGGACCTTCTGACCCCACCAGCCGAGCCCGACCACCGCCACGTCCACGGCGTCCTCAGCCCTCCAGCTTGAGCAGCTTGGCGGCGGTGCGGCTGCGGATGAGGTCCCTGTCGTCGTCGCCCAGGGAGGCGACGCCGTCGATCTGCCCGAGCGGGTCGTAGTGACCCATGTCGAACGGGTAGTCGGTGCCGATGACGACGTGGTCGACCCCCATCTGCTGCACCAGGAACTCCAGGTGGACGGAGTCGAAGACCAGGCAGTCGACGTACACCTGCTTGAGGTAGGTGCTCGGCGGCCGGGTGATGTGGTGCCGGCCCTCGGGGCGCAGCTCGTAGGAGTGGTCGATCCGCGAGGAGTAGAAGGGCAGGAAGCCGCCGCCGTGCACCAGACAGAGCTTGAGCGCCGGGTGCTCCTCGAGGACGCCGCCGTGGATGATCCGGTTGATCGCCACCGTGGTGTCCAGCGGGTTCCCGATCACGTTGGTCATGTAGTACTTCTGCAGCCGCTCGCCGTGGGTGAAGCCGTTGGGGTGCAGCAGGACGACGACGTCGAGCTCCTCGGCCTTGGCGAAGAACGGCCGGAACCGCGGGTCGTCGAGATCGAGCCCGAAGACGTTGGTGTTGATCTCGACGCCGCGGAAGTCGTACTCGCGGACGCAGTGCTCCAGCTCCCGGACCGCCGAGGAGACGTCCTGCATCGGCACGGTGGCCAGCCCGACGAAGCGGTCCGGGTGGTCGTGCACGATCGAGGCGAGGTTCTCGTTCTGCATCCGCGCCAGCGTCCGGCCGAGCTCGACGTCGGTCCAGTAGTAGAACTGCGGCGGGGCCACCGAGATGGCCTGGACGTCGATGCCCATGGCGTCCATGTCCGCCAGCCGGACCGACACGTCGGTCAGCTTGGGCATGATCTCGGCGGTGTGCTTGGGCTGGTACTCGTTGGTCTCCGCGCCGGCCCAGTAGCTGAACGGCTCGTACTGCGGCTCCATCAGGCCCTTGACGAGCTCCTGACAGGCGGGGGTGAAGACGTGCGCGTGGATGTCGACGGTGCGGCCGGGCATGGCGGTCCTCTCGGTGGACGGGTCGGTCAGGGCACGGGCGCGTACACGTCGGGGGCCCACGGCAGCGGCGTCCCCGCGTACTTGGCGGCGCGGACGTCCCCGGAGCGCGCGTGCCCCTCGAACAGCTCGATCCGCGAGGCCCGGCCGCACAGCTCCCCGAGCGCCG
>DASQNB010000329.1:0-6264 GCA_035645175.1 Geodermatophilus sp. | reverse complement strand
GTGCTGATCGACGACCTGTCCTTCACGCTGCCCCGCAACGGCATCGTCGGGGTCGTCGGCCCCAACGGCGCCGGCAAGACCACGCTGTTCAAGATGCTGGTCGGCGAGGAGAAGCCGGACGACGGCGAGATCAAGGTGGGGGAGACCGTCAAGGTCGCCTACGTCGAGCAGAACCGCGCCGGCATCGACCCCAAGAAGACGCTGTGGGACGTCGTCTCCGACGGCCTGGACCACATCAAGGTCGGCAACGTCGAGATGCCCTCGCGGGCCTACGTCGCCGCGTTCGGGTTCAAGGGCCCGGACCAGCAGAAGCCGGCCGGGGTGCTGTCCGGCGGTGAGCGCAACCGCCTCAACCTGGCCCTGACGCTCAAGCAGGGCGGCAACCTGCTGCTGCTCGACGAGCCGACCAACGACCTGGACGTCGAGACGCTGACCAGCCTCGAGGGCGCGCTGCTGGAGTTCCCCGGCTGCGCCGTCGTGGTCAGCCACGACCGCTGGTTCCTCGACCGCGTGGCGACGCACATCCTCGCCTACGAGGGTGAGTCGAAGTGGTTCTGGTTCGAGGGCAACTTCGCCGACTACGAGAAGAACAAGGTCGAGCGGCTCGGCCCGGAGGCGGCGCGCCCGCACCGGGCGACGTACCGGAAGCTGACCCGGGACTGAAGAAGGACCCTTCCGCCCCCCACCGCTCGCGAGCTCGCGGCGGGCCCCTGCAGAGGGGCCGTTCCAGGACGTCACCCGGCGGCGGCCGGTCGGAGCACCTGCTCCGGCCGGCCGTCGGCGTCTCCAGCCCCTCTCGTGACCGCGGCGTTCGCCGTCGAACATCGTGCGGCAGGGTGTCCGGCGTGAGGCACACCGTGCAGGTCCCCATGCGCTGGTCGGACATGGACGCCTACGGCCACGTCAACAACGTGGTCTTCCTGGCCTACTTCGAGATGGCCCGCGTCGACCTGTTCTTCGACCGGGCGTCGCTGGAGGAGCAGACCGGCCTGCGGCAGGGGACCGTCGTCGCCGCCCACGAGATCCGGTACAAGCTGCCGGTCGTCTACTCCCGCGACCCGCTCGACGTGCAGATCTGTGTGTCCGGTATCCGCGCCGCCGCCTTCACCTGCCACTACGAGCTGTTCGACCACGGACGGCTCGCGGTCACCGGCACCACCCTGCTGGTGCCCTTCGACTTCGCGATCGACCGGCCCCGCCGGCTCACGCCCGACGAGAAGGCGTTCCTCGCCCGCTACGCCGACGAGCAGTCCGCCGCCTGACCTGGCTCTGGTCAGACCCCGCCAGGCGGGACCGGGCCGTGCAGCCGAGCTCCCTCGGTGGCCAACCGCCGGTCGTAGGCGTCGCCGAGGTCCACCAGTGCCTGTGCACAGTCCCCGGCGAACGCAGGGCCGTGCATGAGCCCGAGCGTCGTCGGCCGCAGCTCACCCAGTGCCCGGATCGTCGGGCCGGTCGCCGGCGTCAGACACGTGGCCCCGAACAGGTCCTCCGCCTGGAGCGCGGGGCCGGTGATCTCGTGCTCGGTCATCGCCGGGCCGGCGCCCACGGCGGTGAACAGGTCACCGCACAGGAGGGTGCCCGTCGTCTCCTCGAACACGAGGCCGGCATCCCACCCGTGCGGCACGTGCGGCGTCTCGATGCGGCGGACCCTGCGCCCGCCCAGGTCGATCACCTCGCCGTCCTGGAGCGGGCGTGGCGGCCGGTCGGCGAGGTCCGCGACGGAGACCGCACACCCCAGTGCACCGTGCGCCACCTGCGCTGCGGGTGCAGCCGCCAGCCACAGGTTCATCGCGCCGCACTCGTCGGCCTCCACGTGCCCGAAGGTGATCCAGCGCAGCCGCGCCACGGGGACGATGCGCTCGACGGCCGCCGACACGAGGGGGAACAGCGCTCGTAGCCCGCTGTGGAACAGCAGCGGCTCCTCGCCGAGGACCAGGAACTGGTTGAACTGGATGTCCGCATCGCTGACGTACGTCGACAGCCGGTAGACGTCTGGTGCGATCTCGGTGACCTGAGTCTCCACGGAGACCTCCTCAGGACGGACCTGAGCCGCTCACTGTTCTCTCCGCCGGCGCCCCGGACCACCACCGCGTCCCCGTGGGCCTCAGCGGACCGGCGCGGCCTGCACCAGGCCGCTGCCGGCGTGCCGCCAGTCCCGCGGCGGGGTGGTGTCCACGACCCGCTTGCCCAGCGGGAACAGACCCACCGCGGCCAGCTTGAACGAGGCGATCCCGAACGGGATGCCGATGATCGTCAGGCAGAAGCCGATGCCGGCCACCACGTGGATCAGCGCCAGCCACCAGCCGGCCACGAGGAACCACACGAGGTTGCCCACGGCCGAGGCCACTCCCGCCCCGGGGGCGGGCACCGTCGTCCGGCCGAAGGGCCACACGACGAAGCCGGCCAGCCGGAAGGCCGCGATCCCGAAGGGGATGGTGACGATCAGCAGGCAGGCGATCAGCCCAGCGAGGGCGTAGGCGAGGGCCAGGATCCAGCCCTGCAGGACCAGCCACACCAGGTTCAGCAACGTCCGGAGTCCGTCCACACCCGTCCAACGGGCCGGCCGGCCGTCCGGTTTCCCGACGCTCGTGCTCTGCCCACGCTGGTGGACAGAGCACGAGCGTCGGCGGGGGAGGTCAGACGGGGACGATCCGCGGTACCGGGCGGTCGGCGCCGGTGGGCGCACCGCGGCGCGCCGCCTCCTGCTCGCTCACCGGCCGCACGACCGCGCCCTCCGCGATCAGCGCACCCCCGAACACCGCCGCGTTGATGCCGCCGCGGTGCACCATCGCCTTGACCAGCCGGGCGCCGGTCAGCCGCTCCAGGTGCGTGCACGGCGGGCAGCGCTTCGCGCCGAACAGCAGCGCGTCCCCGACGGCGAACCAGCGGCCCACCAGCGACGGCAGGTCGACGCCCTCGGTCACCAGGTTCCGCCGGGTGTCGCCCGGGCCCAGCGGCACGCCCACCTCGACGGCGACGGCGGCGACGTCCTCGGCGTCGATCAGGGTCAGCTGCTTCTCCAGGTCCGGGTACTGCGCCCAGGTGCCGCCGCCCAGCGCGTAGCGGTCGCCCTCCAGCCCGCGCCCGGCCAGCAGCCGCGCCGAGGTCACCCGCCGCATCGGCGCGGCCGCCGCCCCGGTCAGCCAGATCCCGGTCAGCACGCCGCCGTCCCTCACGCCGTCGTCCATCACGTCCTCCTCGGCCGGCGCGCCGGCACGTCGTCCGCACCCCGGGCGTCCAGCGCCTCGCCCAGCGTGTGCGCCAGCTGCAGCACCTGGACCAGCAGCGGCACCAGCAGACCCAGTCGCACCCCGGACGCTCCGCGGGCCGCCTGCGCCTCGCGGATGCGAGCGGCCCGCTCGGCCACCACCGGGATGAACCGCAGCGTCATCGCGACCATCAGTCCCACCCGCGCCGGCCGCACGCCGACCACCTCGAGCGGCCGCAACAGCCACTCGACCACGGCCACCAGCGCGGTCACCCGCGTGGTCGCCGTGACCACCGCCGCGGCCAGCACCAGCGTGAGCAGTCGCAGCACCGCCACCGCCCCGGTCAGCGCGTCGGTCAGCAGCAGGTGGACGCCGAACAGGCCGGCCAGCAGCGGCCACACCGGCCGCACCTGCGTCCACAGGGCCCCGGCCGGCAGCCGGGCCACCAGCAGCCCAGCCGCCAGCACCCCGGTCAGCGCCGCGAGGACCACCTCGATCCGGGGGACGGCGAACAGCCCCGTCCCGAGCGCCGCGAGCACCGCCAGCTTCAGCCCGGCCCGCGCGCGGTGCACGGGGCTGGTGCCCGGTCGGTACAGCGACAGCATCAACCGCTCCGGGCCACGTACCAGGGCACCGTCTCGGCCGGCGTCCCGTCCGCGGCCACCCGGCCACCCTCGAAGACCAGCACCCGGTCGAAGCCGGCCAGCAGGTCCAGGTGGTGGGTGACCACGACGACGTGCTGCTCCAGCCCGTCGACGACCCGCGCGACCCGGCGGGTGTTGCCCAGGTCCAGCAGCGTCGTCGGCTCGTCGAAGACCACCCGCTGCGGTCGCATGACCAGCACGCCGGCGATCGCCAGCAGCTGCTTCTGCCCGCCGGACAGCAGGTGGGCGGGGTGGTCGCGGTGTCCGTCGAGCCCGTACTGGACCAGCACCTCGTCGACCCGGCGAGCGACCTCGTCGGCCGGCACGGCCTGGTTGATCAGCCCGAACGCGACGTCCTCGGCGACCGTGGGGTGGACGATCTGGGCGTCAGGGTCCTGGAACACGAAGCCGACCCGCCGGCGGACGTCGCGGACCTGCGTGCGGGTGTCCAGCCCGTCGACCAGCACGGTGCCGGCGGTGGGCACGACCAACCCGTTGAGCAGTCGCGCGAACGTGCTCTTGCCCGACCCGTTGGCTCCGATGACCCCGATCCGCGACTCGGTCAGCGTCAGCGAGACGTCGGCGAGCACGGTGCGGTCGCCGTAGGCATGGGTGACGTCGTGCAGCTCGACGGCGGTCCGGGGCAGGGTCGCCGTGGCCGGGGCGTCCGCGCCGCGTCGTCCCCACCGCACGGGCGCGCCTCAGCCCGCGGTGGCGCGCCGCGTCGGCAGCTCGATGACCGGGTAGGCGCGACGCACCGCCACGGCCACCACCGAGGCCGCCACGGCCTTGACGACGTCCCCGGGGATGAACGCCAGCGAGCCGATCGCCGAGGCCGACAGGGGGATGTCCGCGTAGAGGCTGGTGAACGGGATGCCGATCGCGTAGATGACCGCGATGCCCCCGACCAGGTTGGCGACCAGCGCCCAGGCGAGGTTGTACCGCCGCCAGAACCGCTCGGTCAGCCAGCCGATGACGAACGCGGCGATCGGCCAGCTGTAGAGGTAGCCGGCCGTCGGCCCGACGAAGACGCCCAGGCCGCCGGCGCCGCTGGCCAGCAGGGGCACACCCATCGCCACCACGGCCAGGAAGAGGAGCAGCGCCAGCCCGCCCCGCTTGGCGCCGAGCACCGAGCCGGCCAGCATCACGCCCAGCGTCTGGGCGGTGATCGGCACCGGGATGCCGGGCACCGGAACCGCCGGGATCTGGCCGAGGACGGCGACGATGGCCGCGAAGAGCGCGACGTAGGCGAGGTCCTTGGTCTTCACGGCGATCTCCTCCCGGGGTGCGCGGTCCACCCGCGCGGCTCCCGGCGGAAGGTACCGGAGCACCGGAGGGCTGCCGCCCGCTGGCCTTCCTGCAGGGACCCGCCGCGAGCGTGCGAGCGGCGGGGGCAGGGAGGTCCTTCCTCAGGCCCGCAGCCACACCGCCGCGTCGTCCGGGAGCGCGCCGTCCCCGGTGTCGGCGCTGGCCAGCAGCACCTCGCCCTCGGGCAGCGGGACGCCGCCGCCGGAGACGTTGACCAGGCAGACCAGCCCACCCGGGCGCCGGAACGCCAGGCACCCCTCCGGTGCGGGTAGCCACTCCAGCGACTCGCCGGCGAACAGCGGCGACGTCCGGCGCAGCGCGAGCGCTTCTCGGTACAGCGACAGCACCGAACCGGGGTCGGCCTCCTGGGCCTCGGCGGTGAGCGGTGCCCAGCCCTCGGGCATGGGCAGCCAGGTCTCCGCGCGCGCGGAGAACCCGTACGAGGCCTCTGTGCCCGACCACGGCACGGGGACGCGGCAGGCGTCCCGGCCGCGCTCGGTGTGCCCGGACCGCTCCCAGATCGGGTCCTGCAGCACCTCGTCGGGCAGGTCGACGTCGGGCATGCCGAGCTCGTCGCCGTTGTAGAGGTAGGCCGCGCCGGGCAGGGCCAGCTGCAGCAGCGCCGCGGCCCGTGCCCGCCGGGTGCCCTGCTCGCCGCCGCCGTAGCGGGTGACGTGCCGCGGGCGGTCGTGGTTGGACAGCACCCAGCAGGCCGGCGCCGGCGTCCCGGCCACGGAGGCCAGCGAGTGGACGACGGCGTCGCGCAGCTCCTCGACGTCCCAGTCGGCGGTCAGCAGCTTGAAGTTGAAGGCCAGCTGCAGCTCGTCGGGGCGCAGGTACTGGGCCAGCCGGTCGTCGTCGGACACCCACACCTCCCCGACGGCCATGGTCCCGGGGTACTGGTCGAGGACGGCGCGGACCCGGCGGTGCACGTCGTGGACACCGTCGTTGTCGAACCGGTGGTCGCCGGGGCCGTGGTCGTCGAGCAGGCCGGTGTCCTCCATCGGCTGCATGTCCGGCAGGCCGGCGGGCTTGGCCATGCCGTGCGCGACGTCGATGCGGAAGCCGTCGACCCCGCGATCGAGCCAGAACCGCATCGTCGT
>DASQNB010000328.1:0-1810 GCA_035645175.1 Geodermatophilus sp. | reverse complement strand
CTGATCTCCTGGGTGATCTCGGCCTGGCGGGCCTGGTTCGCCTGCCGGGAGAGGTTCTTCGCCAGCTCCTCGGCGTTGTCCGAGGCCGACTTCATGGCCCGTCGGCGGGACGCCGACTCCGACGCCGCCGACTCCAGCATCGCCGCGAAGATCCGCGTCGTCACGTACTTGGGGAGCAGGGCGTCGAGCAGGGCGTCGGGCGAGGGCTCGAACTCGTAGGAGGTGGGCACCCCGGAGTCCCCGGTGCCGGCACCCACGCCGCTCTCCCGGTCCTCCCGCTCGTAGTCGAACTCCTCGACCTCCTCGACCTCCAGCGGGGCCATCCGCTTGGCGACCGGGACCTGCGCCAGCAGCGACCGGAACTCGGTGTAGACGATGTGCAGCTCGTCCACGCCGAGCACGCCGTCGGCGCCGGCCCCGCTCTCGTCGTCGTCCACTCCGGCGGTGAAGGCGGCGATGAGCTCCTCCCCCACCCGCTGGGCGTCGGTGTAGTGCGGCTGCTCGGAGAAGCCGGTGAACGTGTCGGCCATCTCTCGGTCACGGAAGGAGTAGTACGTCTCCCCCTTCCGGCCGACCACGTACAGGACCGGCTGCTTGCCCTCCTGGCGGAGCAGCGACAGCAGCTCCTCGGTGCGGCGCAGCACGTTGACGTTGTACGAGCCGGCGAAGCCGCGGTCGGAGGTGATGACGAGCACCGCCGCCCGCCGCGCGTCCTGCCGCTCGGTCAGCAGGGGGTGGTCCAGCGAGGCCGACGACGCCAGCGCCGACAGCACCCGCGTGATCTCCCGGGCGTAGGGCTTGGATGCCTCCACCCGGGCCTGGGCGCGCACGATGCGGGCACCGGCGATCAGCTCCTGCGCCGAGAAGATCTTCTTCGTCGACCGGGTGGAGCGGATGCGGCGCCGCAGCGCGCGGAGGTTGGCGGCCACGGTCAGGCGCTCCGCTTGACCTGGACGCGCTCCTGACCGCGCTCGGACGCGTCCATCGCCTCGGCCTCGTCCTCCTTGACCCGCAGCGTCTCGCCGTCGGCGGTCTGGAACTGGCCGTAGAACTCCTCGACCGCAGCCTCCAGGCCGTGGACGGCGTCGTCCCCGAGGGCCCTGCTCTGCCGGATCTCGTCGAAGACGCCGCCGTGGTTGCGGGCGATGTGGTCGAGGAACTCGGACTCGAAGCGACGGACCTCCGCCACCGGCACCTTGTCGAGCCTGCCGGTGGTGCCCAGCCACAGGGAGACCACCTCGCGCTCGACCGGGTACGGCTGGTACTGGCCCTGCTTGAGCAGCTCCACCAGGCGCTGACCGCGGTCGAGCGTGGCCCGGCTGGAGGCGTCGAGGTCGGAGGAGAACGAGGCGAAGGCCTCGAGCTCGCGGAACTGCGCGAGGTCCAGCCGCAGGCGGCCGGCGACGGACTTCATCGCCTTGATCTGCGCCGAGCCACCCACGCGGGACACCGAGATGCCGACGTTGATGGCCGGGCGGACACCGGAGTTGAACAGGCCGGTCTCGAGGAAGATCTGCCCGTCGGTGATCGAGATGACGTTGGTCGGGATGTAGGCCGACACGTCGTTGCCCTTGGTCTCGATGAGCGGCAGGCCGGTCATCGAGCCCGCGCCCAGGTCGTCGGAGAGCTTGGCGCAGCGCTCCAGCAGCCGGGAGTGGAGGTAGAAGACGTCACCGGGGTAGGCCTCGCGGCCCGGCGGACGGCGCAGCAGCAGGGAGACCGCGCGGTAGGCCTCGGCCTGCTTGGACAGGTCGTCGAAGACGATCAGGACGTGCTTGCCCTCGTACATCCAGTGCTGGCCGATGGCCGA
>DASQNB010000327.1:0-1942 GCA_035645175.1 Geodermatophilus sp. | reverse complement strand
CCTGCGCGCTGTTCCGCGAGGGCCTCGGCACGTAGCCTCGCCGCATGGCTGGACGACTGATCGGCTGCGGACACGTCGGCGTGTGACTCTCGAGCCGGCGGGTCCGTGGGCAGGCCCTCGAGAGCGCCCCGCCGATCGATCAGGGCCCTCCGGGGCCCGGAGGACCACATGCCCCCCGGTCAGAGCACGACGAACACCGTCCGGCTCCACCTCACCGTGACCGACGTCCTCGGCGTCCAGCGCGTCCTCACCATGCTGACCGGTCGCCGGTACGCGCTCACCCGCTTCGCCGCCACCGGCGCCGGCGACGGTCCCTGGCGGGTCACCCTCGACGTCCTCGCGGACGCGGACCAGGTCGAGCTCCTGGCCGCCCGCCTGGACCGCAGCCCCAGCGTGCTCACCCTCGGCCTCGAGTCGGGCGCCGCACTGGCCGCCACCGGCTGACACCGCCGGGCACTCACGTCCGGTCGGTGGTCGCCGTCCCGCCCGGGTCACCGTGCGTCGACGGTGGGCGTCCGCCGTCGATGGTGGTCCTGCGGATCTCGGCAGCGGCGGCGAGCTCCCCGCCCGCCGCCCGCACCGCACGCGCTGCCTGGGCCACCAGCTCGGCGTTGCTCGTGCTGCAGCCGAGGGGCGCGTCCTCCAGACCCACGCGCAGGTGGCCGCCGCGCGCCACCGCGGCGTCCCTGAGCTGGTCCAGCTCGACCCCCAGGCCCGCGATCATCCAGGGTGACCCGGGGTCGGCGGCGTCGAGGAGTCGCAGGTAGGTGTCCAGCGCCCACCCGGTGGGCGGGAGGCCGAAGGTGAACGCGGTCGAGAACATGAACCGGTAGACCGGCCGCGGTGCGCCGGGTACCGCGGCGCGCAGGGCCGCCCCGGCGCGGAGGAAGCCGGGCTCGTAGACGGCGTAGCTGGGCACCAGGCCGAACTCGCCACACACCGCCAGCCCGGCCCGCACGTCCGAGGCCGAGTTGGCGTAGAGGAACCCGTCCTCGCCGTCCGCCAGCTCGGTGTGGGTCGCCAGGGTGACGGCGCCGGGGTCGACGACGCTCCACTCGATCAGGCCGGCCCGGGCCAGCCGCTCGACGACCTCGTAGCGCGTCCGGGCCTCCTCCGGCCCCGAGGAGGGGTGCGCGCCCATCGGCACGGTGGGGTAGCAGACGACGTCGCGCCGACCGCGGATCGCCTCGAAGACCGGTGCGTAGAGGTCGTAGGCCTCCCGGGGACGCCCGGTGCCCTCGTCGTAGGCGTGGACGTGCACGATCGCCGCTCCGGCGTCCGCACAGGCCACGGCCTCCTCGACGAGCTGCGCGCGTGTCACCGGCATCCGCGGCTGCCGCTGTCGCGTCCACGGACCGTTGAGCGCGACCTCCAGCCACACCCCGTCGGTCATGGCACCTCCACCCTGCACGGCAGCTCGGCACCCTTGGTCTCCGCGAGCCGGCGGGGGTCCACAGCTCG
The DNA here is from genome assembly GCA_035645175.1 of Geodermatophilus sp. Classification (GTDB taxonomy): domain Bacteria; phylum Actinomycetota; class Actinomycetes; order Mycobacteriales; family Geodermatophilaceae; genus Geodermatophilus. The sequence goes on along the minus strand of DASQNB010000327.1, from coordinate 481 downwards.
ACCCCGGGTGTGCCGACGCCGCGACCCCGACGCGGACCCGGCCGGCTCCCGTACGGACACGGCCGCGCGGTCAGTCCTGCCGGGTGCCGTTCCGCGTGACCCGGATCGTCTGCGGGCTGCGGGTCCTCCGGGTGGGCACGATCTCACCGAGCTCGACCAGCCGCTCGACCGCGGCGTCCTTGTCCACCTGCGTGCGCAGACCGCCACCGGACCACTCGCAGTACAGGTCCTCCGCCGGCCCGGACCGGCCCCTCAACCGCTCGCGCGCGAACTCCTTGTGGCGCTTGGCCTCGTTCTCGGCCGCCCGCCAGGCGTCGTAGTCGTGGACGGCGTCGACGTAGTCCTCGTCGGTTACCGTCAGGCGGGACTGGCGGGAGACCTCGCCCTCGGTCTCCGGGTCCACGGGCGGGCCCCAGCACAGGTCGAGGAACGGGCACCAGTCGCACATGGTGTCCACGCCGGGTCCGAACCCGTCGCGGGG
>DASQNB010000326.1:0-3233 GCA_035645175.1 Geodermatophilus sp. | reverse complement strand
GCGCGGGCAGCGTGGACGTCGTCGGGTACTCCGCCGGCGGGGTGGTCGCCCGCCTGTGGGCCGCGGACGGCGGCGCGGCCGTCGCCCGGCGGATCGTCACCCTCGGCTCGCCGCACCACGGCACCACGCTGGCCGACCTCGTCGGGCAGCTCGCGCCCGACGGCTGCCCGGACGCCTGCCGGCAGCTGGCCATCGGCAGCCCGCTGCTCGCCGGGCTCAACGCCGGCGACGAGACGCCCGAGGGACCGGCCTGGGTCTCCATCTGGACGGCGCAGGACCAGACGGTGACCCCACCGGAGTCCGCCCGGCTCGACGGTGCGCTGGAGCTGCCGGTGCAGTCGGTGTGCGCCGATGCCCAGGTCGGCCACGGTGAGCTGCCGCGCGACCCGCTGGTGCAGGCGATGGTGCTCGAGCAGCTCGGCAGCGGGGCCCCGACCGCCCTGGGCCCCGACGACTGCGCCCGCCTCGGCGACGGCTGAGAGCGGACCCCGGTCCCCCTGCAGGAGCCCACTGCGAGCCTGCGAGCGGTGGGGGGGCAGGGGGTCCTTCGTCCCTCGCACGCCCGGGACGGGGCTCTTGACTCATGCAGGTAAATGCCTGCATGATGGTCGTCGTGGACGAGGGGACGGCGGACTGGGACCCGGTCTTCCGGGCGCTGGGCGACCGCACCCGGCGGCTGTTCCTCGACCGGCTGCGCGAGCAGGACGGGCAGACGCTGGGCGAGCTGTGCGCCCGGCTCGGCATGGCCCGCCAGTCGGCCACGCAGCACCTCGACGTCCTCGTCCGCGCCGGCCTCGTCACCGTCGTCCGCCGCGGCCGCGAGCGACTGCACTACCTGAACCCCGCCGCGATCTCCGAGATCGGCGAGCGCTGGATCTCGGCCTTCGACCGGCCCCGGCTCGACGCCCTGCAGGACATCCGTCAGCGAGCAGAGGAACACGCCATGACCGAGCGAGCGGCCCCCGTGCCGACCTACGTCTACGTCACCTACATCCGGGCGAGCGCCGAGCAGGTGTGGCACGCCCTCACCGACGCCGACCTGACCGCGCGCTACTGGGGCCACGCCAACGTCTCGGACTGGCAGCCGGGCTCGCGCTGGGAGCACCGGCGCACCGACGGGTCCGACCGGGTGGACGTGGCCGGCCGGGTGCTCGAGGCCGACCCGCCGCGGCGCATGGTGATCACCTTCGGCAGTCCCGACGGCGACGAGCCGCCCGGCGGGGACTCGGTGGTGACCTTCCTCGTCGAGGAGCACGGCGGGATCGTCCGGCTCACCGTGACGCACGAGAACCTGGCCGACGCGACCGCGCTCGGGGAGATCTCGCACGGCTGGCCGGCGATCCTCGCCAACCTCAAGTCGCTCCTGGAGACCGGCGAGGTCCTGCCCGAGGCGCCGTGGGACATGACGCCGGTGGCGGCGACGCCGGGGCGGACCCCGTGACCGGGACGGCGGCTCCCCCGCTGACGGCGGAGGTCACGCTCTTCGCGCGGGCTGCGGGGTACCTGCTGGAGGGGCTGTCGGAGGTCACCGACGCCGACCTCGTGCGGCCGACGCCGTGCCCCGGGTGGGACCTGCGGACGCTCGTCCTGCACGTCGCCGACGCCGCCGACGCCGTGTCCGGTCTCGTTGCCACCGGCGAGCTGGTCCTCCCGGCGCCGCCGAGGTCGCAGGACCCCGACCCCACCGTCGACGCCGTGGCCGTCGCGCAGCACCGGACGCACCTCCTGCTCGCCGCCCTGACGTCGGCGGCGCAGCGCGATGCCGCCTGGACCGCTGCCGCTGCTCGCGGGGGCGCGGTCGAGCTGGCCGTCCACGGCTGGGACGTCGCGACGGCGTGCGGCTCGGGACGCCGGATGCCCGACGGCCTCGCCACCGAACTCCTGCGGACGGCGACGTCGCTGGTCGACGACGCGACCCGGCAGGCCGTCTTCGGCCCGCCGGTACCGGTACCTGCGACGGCGCCTGCGCAGGACCGCCTCGTCGCCTTCCTCGGCCGGACCCCCGTGTGACGCGGCCCCGCCGGGGCCTCCCGCTCAACTGGTGACGTCCTTCGTCGTGAAGTTCGCCCACGCCGCGGCCAGCAGCACGCCGACGTAGACGCCCTGCAGCGCCAGGCCGCGGACGACGTCCCGCCACAGGACCGGGTCGCGGAACAGGTCGACGAACGCCAGCCAGTAGCGGGTCGGCAGGTAGGGCGCGATCGGCGAGGCGGCGTCCAGGGTGAACAGCAGCGAGGAGGTCACCAGCACCGCCAGCGCGCCGAGCGCGGCGGCCAGCGGGGAGTCGGTCAGCGTGGAGAAGAACAGCCCGAACGCGGCCACGCCGAGCATGGACACCGTCACGTACCCGATGGCCAGCACGCTGCGGCCGGCCAGCTCTGACTGGGTCAGCGAGGTGCCCGACACCGACGTCGTCCCGCCGGTGGCCTGGGCCTCGAACAGCGTCGTCCCGACGACGTAGCCCACGCCGGCCACGACCAGCACGGTGACCAGCACGAAGGCGATGACCGCGACCAGCTTGGCCACCAGCAGCCGGGTGCGCCCGGCCGGGCGGGCCAGCAGGTAGCGCAGCGTGCCGGCCTGGGCCTCCCCGGCGACCGCGTCACCGGCGACCACGGCCACCGCGATGGGCAGGAACAGCGGCAGCACGATGGCGAGGGCGGCCAGCGGGAACAGCGCGCCGTTGGTGAGGACGGCGGACAGGAACGGCGGGCCCTCCCCCGGCCGGGGCGCGAGGTCGGTCAGCTGCAGCAGGACGGCGACCAGCACCGGCAGCGCGTTGAGGACGGCGATCGTCACCCAGGTGCGCGGACGGCGGAACAGCTTGCGCAGCTCGACGCCGATCACCGGGTCGCCTCCACCCGGTCGGCGCTGGTGCCGGCCGCGGCGAGCACCACCTCCTCGAGGGTGGGCCGCTGCAGCGCCAGGGCGGTGACCGGCACGCCCGCGCCGACGAGCAGCGCGTTGACCTCTGCCGGGTCGTCCCCGCGCACCACCACGCGGTCGCCGTCGACGCCCAGCACGCGGCCGTCGAGGACGGCACGCACCCGCCCGGCGTCCGGCGTGGAGACGACGGTGGCGCCGGTGGGTGCGGTGAGCCGGGCCAGCTCGTCCTGCAGCACCAGCCGGCCGCGGTCGAGCACGCCGACGCGGGTGCACAGCTGCTCGACCTCGGCCAGCAGGTGGCTGGAGAGGAAGACCGTCGTCCCGCCGCGGTTGAGCTCCAGCAGCAG
>DASQNB010000325.1:0-2233 GCA_035645175.1 Geodermatophilus sp. | reverse complement strand
TCCGCCCGGCACGGCAGCGTCGCGGGGTGCCGACCCCGCCTGCGCGCCGCGGACGGCTTCATCGCGCGCGTGGACTTCGCGTACCCGGAGCTGCGACTCGCGATCGAGGACGACGGACTGTGGCACGCCGAGCGACGAGCGTTCCTCGACGACCGCCGTCGGCTCGACCGGCTCGACGCAGCGGGCTGGGTCGTCCTCCACGTCACCGTCGACGACCTCCGGCGGCCGGAGTTGCTCATCGCTCGTGTTCGGTTCGCTCCGAGCCCGGCGCCTGGCGGAGACCAACACACGCTGAGCGCCCTCTCCCATCCGACGAGTGGGCGCTCAGCGTGTGTTCGGTCGAGGTGATCAGATCGTCAGGCGCCGAAGAGCTGGGTCCACCAGGGGCCGCCGGTGCCCTCGGCGACGCCCACCCCGAGCTTGGTCAGGTCGCAGTCGAGGATGTTCGCCCGGTGGCCGGGGCTCTCCAGCCAGGCCTCCATCACCGCGGCGGCGTCCGCCTGGCCGAAGGCGATGTTCTCCGCCCGCGAGTAGTCGACGCCGGCCTGCTCGGCCCGGTCGAAGGGGGAGAGGCCCTCCGGGCTGGTGTGCGAGAAGTAGTCGCGGTCGCGCATGTCCGCGCTGTGCGCCCGCGCCACCGCGGCCAGGGCCGGGTCGGCGGTCACGGGGTCGCAGCCGGCGTCGGCCCGGGCCTCGTTGACCAGCGTCAGCACCGCGGTCTCCGCGGAGGGATCGGCCGGCACGGCGGCTCGCGCCACGGGCGCCGGCTCGGTCTCTCCCCCGGCGGCGGGAGCCGCGTCCTCGCGAGCGGGCTGCGGGGACCGCGAGGTCTCGGCGGCCCCGGCCGGCGCCGACCCGGACCCTGTCGCGGACCCGGCCCCGGACCCCGACCCCGTTGCGGACCCCGATGCCGACCCGGACCCCGTTGCGGACCCGGACCCGGACCCGGACCCGGGCTCTGACTCCGGCTCCGACGCCTCGGTCGACGGGACGAACGGGCTCACCGGAGCGGGCGTCCCGGCCGACGGCGCCGCGGGGACCGGCGCAGCGCTCGGGGGAGGCGAGTCGCCGTCCACACCCATCCGCACGAGGGGTTCGGCAACCGAGCCGCCCGACGACGACCCGTCCGAGGACGACGAGCCGCCGGAGAACCACGTCCCCCCGGAGCCGGCGGCACCTGCGGAACGGCCGGCCGAGGTCGCGGTCGACTCGAGCGCCACCGGGTCGGTGAAGCTGGTCACCGCACCGGAGACCATCGGTGCGCCGACCGTGACCACGGTGACCGCACCGGCGACGAGCAGCAGGGGCACCACCCGGGAGAGGCGGAGCAGTCGCGCCCACCGGAGCAGGGCAGCGGTGATGCGGGAAGAGAGCGGCGGACCCGCCGGCATGTGGTGCACGAAGGCTGATCCCTCACCAGGTGCTAGATCGCGAATCGTTACTCTGGCAAGAGTAGACGTATGCAGAGCGTGATCGGCAGTGCCCTGTGACCGAGGTCACTGTGTGCCGACCGACGCCGCCCGGGTGGTGCCCCGGCCGGGACGAGCGGGCAGCATGGACCTCGTCCCGCAGCCCAGTCCTGGAGGAGCACGCCGCCGGTGAGCGACGTCTGGCTCAACATCGTGATGGTCGTCGCCTTCGTGCTGATCGGCGGCGCCTTCTCGGGGGCGGAGATCGCCCTGGTGTCCCTCCGGGAGTCCCAGGTGCGTGCGCTGGCCGACCAGGGCGGACGCCGGGGCAAGGCGGTGCAGCGGCTGCTCAGCGACCCCAACCGCTTCCTCGCCGCCGTCCAGGTCGGGGTCACCCTGGCCGGCTTCTTCTCCGCCGCCTTCGGCGCCAGCACGCTGTCCCAGCCGCTGGCCGAGTACTTCGTGACCCTGGGCATGGGCGCCGGGCTCGCCGACCCGCTGTCCTTCGTGCTGGTCACCATCGCGATCAGCTACCTGTCCCTGGTGGTCGGCGAGCTGACCCCCAAGCGCCTGGCACTGCAGCGGGCCGAGGGCTTCTCGCTGCTGGTCGCCGCGCCGCTCAACACGATCGCCACGATGTCCCGTCCGGTCATCTGGCTGCTGTCGAAGTCGACCAACGTGCTGGTCCGGCTGCTGGGCGGGGACCCCTCCGCCAGCGGCGAGTCGATCAGCCAGGAGGAGCTGCGCGACCTCGTCACGGCGCACGAGTCGCTGAGCTCCGACGAGCGCCGGCTCATCGGCGAGGTGTTCCGCGCCGGCGACCG
>DASQNB010000324.1:0-4387 GCA_035645175.1 Geodermatophilus sp. | reverse complement strand
GGCCTGGACGCCGTCGGCCCCGCCGGTCCCGCTGGCGACCCTCGGCGTCTGGTTCTGGGGCCCCGGGCCCCACCTGCTGCGCGCGCTGCCCGGCGGCCTGCTGCACCTCGGCCCGCTGCCGGGCCGTGCCGGGCGGGCCAGCCGCTTCGCCCCGCGGGACGACGGCACGTGGGTGGGCCTGGACGGCTACTACGCCGGTGAGCCGCTGCGCATCGCCGACGACCACCTGGACGTGGGCACCTTCGTCTTCACCCGCACCCCCTACGACCCCGACGCCCCGGTGCCCGGGGGTGTCGACGAGGGCGGCTGGCGGGCCTGAGCCCTCCGCGTCAGCTCGCGGGGTACAGGCCCGCGGAGTACTGCTCGCCGTAGTAGCGCTCGATGTCCTCGAGCCGCTCCTCGCGGCGCTCGAGCTCGTGGGCGATCCGGGCACGGGAGGGGACGGCGTCCGGCGTCCAGCTCCCCGGGTCCCACAGCTCCGAGCGCAGGAACGCCTTGGCGCAGTGCGAGAAGACCTGCTCGACCTCGACGACCAGCGCGAGCAGCGGGCGGTGGCCCCGCACGAGCATCCGGTCCAGCAGCGCGGGGTCCCGGGTCAGCCGCGCCCGGCCGTTGACCCGCAGCGTGTCGCCGCGGCCCGGGAGGAGGTACAGCAGGCCGACGTGCGGGTTGGTCAGCACGTTGCGGTAGCCGTCGGCCCGCCGGTTGCCGGCCCGCTCCGGCAGCGCGATGGTCCGGTCGTCGAGGACGAGCGTGAACCCGGGCGGGTCGCCCTTGGGGGACACGTCGCAGCTGCCGTCAGCGCCGCTGGTCGCCACCAGGCAGAACGGCGAGGCCGCCAGCCACGCCCGGTCCAGCTCGTGCAGCCGGTCCCGCTCCTTGGCGAGCGCGGCCGGGGCGGGCTCGCCGAGGAGCTCGCGCAGCTCGGCCTCCGCGGTGATCTCGTGCACGCCCGCAGTCTGCCCGCCGGCCCCGTCCCGGGCACCGGCCCCCTGCAGGGTCCTGCCTCGAGCCTGCGAGCGGTGGGGGGCAGGGGGTCCTTCTCCGAGGGGGAGGAGGACGGGGTCCTCCATCAGAGGCGGTCGAAGGCGTCCATCGTCGTCTTGACCACTGCGGCGTAGGCCAGGTGCGGGACGACGTCGCTGGCCCAGTCCGTCGCCGACCAGGTGCGCGGGTCGGTGATGCCGAGGACGGTCATCGGCCCGTTGGCGACGACCAGCACGCCCAGCGTCGTCAGCAGCGTGCCGACCAGCGGCTGCGACCGGTAGCCGGCCGCACGCACCAGCCCGACGACGACGCCGACCCCGACCCCGGCGGCCAGCCCGGTGATCGGGCCCAGCCCCTGCACGCGGTTGGACCGCTTCTCGTCGTCCCCGGGGATCTGCACGTGCGCCTTCTGCGCCAGCGCCTCCACCGTCCGCTCCGGGGTGGAGCTGGCGGCGCGGCCGCGGACGACCATGTCGAGGTAGCTGACGGCGTTGAGCGCGGTGGTGCCCGCCGCCCCGGCCGCCGCGCCGCGCAGCGCCCAGCCCGCCACGCTGATGCCGCGTCGTCCCTTGCCGATGGTCCCCAGCGGGGTGCGCTTCGCCATCCGCCCGCTCTACCCCTGCCGACCAGCGGCGTACACCACGCTCGGCGCGGGGCCGGACGGCACAGGGACCCCCGGTCCGCGGTCCACCCCGCTCAGCCGAACGCCCGGCGCCGGCGCAGCAGCAGCCCGCCGACCACCGCCGCCGCGAGCACGACGGCGGCGCCCGCCTCCACGGCCGCGCGCGACGGGCCGGTGGGGAACTCGGTGCCCGCCGTCCCGGGCTCGGGGGCGGTCGCGCCGGTCAGCATCTGCACCTCGGCCGCGGCCTCGGCGGTCCACGCCGTCGTCCCGCCGCACAGGCCGGCCGCCAGCCGGCCGTCCTCGCGGGTGGCGAAGACGAGGAAGGGGCCCTCCCCGGAGAGCTCCAGGCCGCACGAGGCGCCGGAGGCGGCCGACACCACGCCCTGCCGGGCGGCCACCTCACCGGCGTGGACGGTGTCGACGGCGAAGACGTGCAGGGCCGTGTCCCCGCCGAGGACCTCGCGGGAGACCAGGCGACCGGAGAACACGGCGTCGGCGCGGAGGGCCAGCTCGGTCGGCGTCCCCCCGGCGCAGCTGCACGCCGAGGCGGGCGGCGCCAGCACCCAGCCCGTGAGCACGAGCAGCAGGGTGGCGAGCAGTCCCGTGGTCGCGCGGCGCACCGGCCCAGCATCCCGCGCCGGTGGCGCCGCCGCCGGTGGCCGCCCACGCTGGTGGTGTGGACGACGTCGACGCACGGCTGGAGCGGGCGATCGACGTGCTGCTCGACGACCGGCGGGCCGGCGCGACGATCTGCCCCTCGGAGGCCGCCCGCGCCGTCGACCCGGACGGCTGGCGGGAGCTGATGCCCGCGGCGCGGGCGGCGGCCGGTCGGCTGGCCGCGGCCGGGCAGGTGGAGGTCACCCAGCGTGGCGAGGTCGTGGACGTCGCCACCGCCCGCGGCCCGGTGCGGGTCCGCCGGCCCCTGGCCTGACGAGTACCGGACCGGGGCCGGTCACGGTGCGGGCGGCTGTCCGGGTCCGGCCGCGCGCTCGAGCAGCGGCCCCATCCGGTGGTCGACCAGCCGGCGCAGCGCCAGCGCGGTGTCGGTGCGCTGGACGCCGGGGATGGCCAGCACCCGCTCGGTGATCCGCCACAGGTCGTCGGCGTCCACGGCGACCACCCGCACCAGCAGGTCGGCCACGCCGGACAGCGCGGTCACCTCGAGCACCTCGGGGATGTGCGCGAGCGCCTCGCCGACGTCGGCCAGGCTGCGCTGCACGACCTGCACGGTGACGTACGCGCCCAGCCGGTAGCCCAGCGCCTCCGGGCGGACGCGGTGGTCGAAGGGCGCCAGCGCGCCGCTGGACTCCAGCCGGGCCAGCCGCGCCTGCACGGTGTTGCGGGCCAGCCCGAGCCGCTGCGACAGCGCGATCACCGTCGCCCGCGGGTCCTCACCCAGGGCCTGCAGCAGCCGCGCGTCGGTGGCGTCGAGAGCGGGCACGTCGTTCAGTCTGACAGGCAAGCCGCCCCTTCGACCGGTCATGGTGCGCAATCCGGTGACAGGACCTTGCGCAGATCGCTGGACGGGTGTCTCCTCCATCACAGGCCGGGACGTGCCACGATGTGTGAGTGGCGCCACACCCGGGTGCCACGGGACGTCCCGACCGCCCGATCGACCGGTGATCCCGGCAGTGGTGGTGCGACGGTGAGGAGGAGCACGTGAGCGTGTCCAGCGCGACCACCGAGGTGGTCGACCCGGTACCGGGAGCGGAGGCGCCACACCTCCCGCAGCAACCCGACCTGGTCCAGCTGCTGACCCCCGAGGGCGAGCGGGTCGAGCACCCCGAGTACGCGATCGACGTGAGCGCCGAGGAGCTGCGCGGCCTCTACCGCGACCTGGTGCTGGTCCGCCGGTGGGACGTCGAGGCCACCGCCCTGCAGCGCCAGGGCGAGCTGGGCATCTGGGCCTCGCTGCTGGGCCAGGAGGCCGCCCAGATCGGCGCCGGCCGCGCCCTGCAGCCCGACGACACGGCCTTCCCCACCTACCGCGAGCACGGCGTCGCCTGGACCCGCGGGGTCGACCCGCTGCACGTCATCAGCCTGTTCCGCGGCGTCGACAACGGCGGCTGGGACCCGGTCGCGACGGGTTTCAACCTCTACACCGTCGTCATCGGCGCGCAGACCCTGCACGCGACCGGGTACGCGATGGGCCTGCAGCGCGACGGCGCCGAGACCGCGGCGCTGGCCTTCCTCGGCGACGGCGCCACCAGCGAGGGCGAGGTCAACGAGGCGATGATCTGGGCGGCCAGCTTCTCCGCCCCGGTCGTCTTCTTCTGCCAGAACAACCAGTACGCGATCAGCGTCCCGCTGGAGCGCCAGTCCCGGGTGCCGCTCTACCGGCGCGCCGCCGGGTTCGGCTTCCCGGGGGTCCGGGTCGACGGCAACGACGTCCTCGCCGTGCTGGCGGTGACGCGGGCCGCACTGGCCGCCGCCCGCGAGGGCCAGGGCCCCACGTTCATCGAGGCGTTCACCTACCGGATGGGCGCGCACACCACCTCTGACGACCCCACCCGCTACCGGCTGGCCAGCGAGCTGGAGGAGTGGAAGCTGCGCGACCCGATCGCCCGGGTCAAGGCGTACCTGTCCCGGACCGGCACCGCCGACGCCGACTTCTTCGCCGGCGTCGAGGCCGAGGCCGACGAGCTGGCGGCGCGCATCCGCACCGGCACGACCGAGATGCCCGACCCGCCGGGGACGGCGATGTTCGACCGGGTCTACGCCGAGCAGACGCCGCACCTGGCCGCGCAGCAGGCGGAGTTCGAGGCCTACCAGGCG
>DASQNB010000323.1:0-3178 GCA_035645175.1 Geodermatophilus sp. | reverse complement strand
GCCGAGGACGCCGCCCGGCTCGGCGACGTCCCGCCTGCGACCGGCGTGCTCCTGCTCGGCCCCTACGACCTGTTCCTGCAGGCCCGCGACCGGCCGCTGCTGGCCGAGGACCCGGTCCGGGCCAAGGCGCTGTGGCCCGTGCTCGGCCGGCCCGGCGTGGTGCTCGCCGACGGGGAGGTCGCCGGCACCTGGCGGCCGCGCAAGGCCGGCGCGTCGCTCACCGTGGCGGTCGAGCTGTGGGCGCCGGTCCCGCGGGAGACGGTCACCGACGCGGCCGAGCGTCTGGCCGCCTTCCGCGGGGTATCGCTCAAGGACGTCCACGTCGACTGAGGGAGAGACCATGACCGGTCCCGACGACGCCTTCCTGGCGCCCGACGACGCGCTGCGCGGCTTCGACGACGACAGTGACGTCGAGTCCGGCACGGGCGGCGGTGAACGCCCCGGCACGGACGACGTCGAACGCCCGAACCCCGCCGGAGCCGCTGTAGAGGACGCCGGCCGCTCGACCGGCTCCCTGGACGACGGGACCGAGCCCGGATAGGCACCCCTCCGGGGTCAGCGGCCGGCGGCGTAGCCCTGCATGCCGCGCGGGTCGGCCCCGGCACGCAGCACCCCGGTCTCCGGGTCCCGCGACACCGCCGACAGCCGTCCCAGCGACCAGGGGCCGGAGACGGTGACGTCGTGCCCACGCCGGCGGAGCTCGGTGATCGTCCGGTCCCCGAGCCGGTCCTCCACGACGACCTCGCCGGGGGTCATCTGCCGCGGGTAGAACGACGACGGGAAGCTCGTGGTGTGCCACGCGGGCGCGTCGATGGCCGCCTGCAGGTCGAGCCCGCCCACGGTGTGGGCCAGCCAGAAGCACAGCTGCCACTGCTCCTGCTGGTCGCCGCCCGGCGTGCCGAAGGCCAGCGTGGGCACGCCACCGCGCAGAGCCAGTGACGGGGTGAGCGTGGTCCGGGGGCGCCGGCCGGGCACCAGGGAGTTGGGCAGGCCCGGTTCCAGCCAGAACATCTGGGCCCGGGTGCCCAGCGCGAAGCCGAGCGACGGGATCACCGGCGAGCTCTGCAGCCAGCCGCCCGACGGGGTGGCCGAGACCAGGTTGCCCCACCGGTCGACGACGTCGACGTGGCAGGTGTCGCCCCGGGTCGTACCGCGGGTGTCCACGGTCGGCTCACCCACGCCCGCCAGGGTCTCCGCCGACGGGTGCGACCGTGCGGACACGTCGGTGACGAACCCCGGCAGCAGCGGCGGGCGCCCTCCCGGCGAGCCCGGCCGCAGCTCCCGGCTCGCCCGCTCGCCCACCAGCGCGCGCCGTCCGTCGGCATAACCCGCCGACAGCAGGTCGTCGACCGGCACGTCGGCCGCGTCGCCGTACCAGGCCTCGCGGTCGGCCATCGCCAGCTTCACTGCCTCGACGGCGGCGTGGACCAGGTCGGCGCTGGCGACCCCGGAGGCGTAGGCGTCCGGGCCGGCGACCGGCAGCCCGCTGAGCACGGCCAGCGCCTGGAGCAGCGACGGCCCCTGCGACCACGGTCCGGCCTTGGCCAGCGTCCACCCCCGCCAATCCAGGGTCACCGGCGGCTCGTACGTCGGCGTCCAGCCGACCATGTCCTGCGCGGTCAGGAACCCGGCGTGCTCGCGACCGGAGTCGTCCATCACCGGCTGCCGGCAGAACTCGTCGACCGCCTCGGCGACGAACCCCGAGTACCAGGCCGCCAGAGCCGCGTCGATCTGCGCCTCCCGGGAGGGGCCGCGCGCCGCGTCGAGCAGCCGGCGGTAGGTCGCGGCGAGGACGGGGTTGCGGACCAGGTCGCCGGCGCGCGGCACCGCACCGTCGCGGGTGAGCCACGTGGCGGCCGAGGTGGGCCAGTGGGCGCGGAAGTGGTCGGCGACCGAGGCGATCGTCGCCGCCGCGCGCGGGACGAGCGGCTGGCCGGATTCGGCGTACCCGATCGCGAAGCGGAGGACGGCGTCCAGCGGCAGGGTGCCGTGGTCACGCAGGAGCGTCAGCCAGCCGCCCACGGCGCCGGGCACGGTGGCGGCCAGCAGGCCGGTGCCGGGGACCAGGGACAGGCCGAGGTCGGCGAAGGCCGCCGTGCTCGCCCCCGCCGGAGCGACCCCCTGGGCGGAGAGGACGACCGGCCGGTCGGCACCCTCGCCCTGCCCGCCGCGGGCGAACAGGATCGGGACCTCGCCGCCCGGCCCGTTGAGGTGCGGCTCGACCACCTGCAGGGTGAACCCCGCCGCGACGGCCGCGTCGAAGGCGTTCCCCCCGGCCTCGAGGGTCGCCATGCCCGCCGCGCTGGCGAGCCAGTGCGTGGAGGCGACCATGCCGAAGGTGCCGGTCAGCTCCGGGCGCGTCGTGAACACGGGGACCACCTGGGGGTCGGGGCCGGGCAGACTGCCGGCGCGGGCGGGACCACTGCCTCGTGCGGCCGGTCGGCCAGGGGACTCGTTGCGAGGTGAGCGGTCCCTCGGCTCCGGCGACGCCGAACGTATCCGCATCGCACAGCCCGCAAGGCGGGTGCGCGGGCTCCCCTCCCGGGAGGATGCTGCGCATGATCGCGCCCCGGCACCCCTCCGCCGCCCGCGCCGGGACGGTGTGGACGCCGCTGGGCCTGTCCCTGGCCGTCGTCGGGTTCCTCGCCACGCTCGGCAGCTCCAGCGTCGGCTTCGGCGTGATGACAAACTGCACCAACACCGACAGCTGCACCGCCACCGGGTGCACGCCGTGCGAGACCACGGAGGCCTGACTGGTCACCGGCTGGATCGGCCAGGGCGTGCTGCTGGTCGCCGGGGGAGTGCTCGCCGTCCTCGCCGCGCGCCGCCGCCGGCCGTCGGCGGTCCGGGTCGCCGCCATGCTGCTCGGGCCGCTGAGCCTCGCGCTCATCGTGGCCACCACCGCGCTCGCCGTCGCCGCACGGCGCTTCCCGGAAAGGTGTCTCACCTCTAAAGTATCCCGCCATGGAGCCGCGCCGCGTCCGCATCGGCATCGACACCGGCGGGACGTTCACCGACGTCGTCGCGGTGGACGAGACGACCGGGCGGACGACGACCACCAAGACGCCGTCCACCCCGGCCGACCCGGCGGAGGGGTTCCTCACCGGCGTCCGCAAGGTGCTCGACCTGATGGGCCTGTCCGGCGACGCGGTCACCGCGGTCAGCCACGGGACGACGG